>CALDNV010000391.1:0-2931 GCA_937914605.1 uncultured Neisseria sp. | reverse complement strand
TACTGTCTGCGGCTTCGTCGCCTTGTCCTGATTTAAAGTTAATCCACTATATTTGAATACATGGACATAAATGATAAAACCGGACAGGTGGTGTTCCCTGCCTGTCCGGTCTGTTTCCGTAATGTGTTGGTCTTCTGGTTTTTGGCGGTGATTTGTTTTCCTTTTGCTTTTCCCGTTTTTAGAAGTCGTAGCGGAGGTTTGCCATCAGGCTGCGCTCCGAGCCGGGAATGTTGAAGGTGTTTGCGCTGCCGACGCGGGCGTAGTAGTGGCGGTTGAAGATGTTGTCGGCGTTGATTTGCAGCTTCAGCTTAGGCGTGAAACGGTATGCCGCCATGGCGTCGAATGTGGCGTAGCCGCCTGCACGCAGGCCTGCCGCCGAGGAGATGCTGCTCATCGCGTTCACGCCGCCGCCGAGGGTCAGCTTGGGCGTAACTTCGTAAGTCGTCCACAGGTTTGCGCTGTGTTTGGGCATCAGCAGGAAGATGCCGTCGTCGCGCGAGTTGGCGGCGGTTTTGATTTGGCTGTGCAGATAGCTGTAACCTGCGTGGATTTGCCATTTCGGTGTAATCGCGCCGCTGATTTCGGTCTCAACGCCTTCCATCACGCGTTTGCCCAAGGCGGCGTAACGGGTGTTGCGGTTGTTCGGGTTCAGCGGTGCGGCGGCGTTTTTGTCTTTCAGGCGGTAGAGGGAGACGCGGGTGTTGAGGCGGTCATCCATGTAGCTGCCTTTGTAGCCGACTTCAAACTGGTTGCCTTCGCGCGGTTTGAGCAGGTTGCCGTCGGTGCCGAGGCTGGTTTGCGGCGTGTAGAGTTGGGAGAAGCTGGCGTAGAGGCTGTTGTTGTCGTTCAAGTCGTAAACTGCGCCTGCGTAGCCGGTGAACTTGGTTTTGCTGGCTTTGTGCAACTCGTCGCCTTCGCCCGCTTCGATTTTGTAGTGTCCCAAACGCCAGCCGCCGATGAGCGACAGCCTGTCGACCGGATGGAAGACGGATTTGCCGTAAACGCCGAATTCGTCAAGGTTTTCAGTAGCGACGGTATGGCTGTAACCGCGCGCGCCGGCACGGGCGTTCTGCATCAGGTTGACATAGGGAACGGAGTGGAAATCGCCCAAGGCAACATTACGCGCAACGGCTGCACGGCCTTGCTCGTTGGTACTGCGCAGGCGGTTGTAGTCCGCGCCGACGACGAGTTCGTTTGCGGTGTTGCCCAAGGCAAACGGACGGCTGTAACTTGCGTCAACTGCGAAGGCTTTTTGTTTGATTTCCGTGCCTAAGCCGACGACGTTTGCCTTATTGTCGGCAGAAAGTTTGTTGGCGGCGAAGGTGTAGTTGGAGTCGGCATCGCGGTCGGAATAGCGCATACCGATTTTGCCGTAACCGCCGTCGTCAAAATAATGTTTCAAATCGGCGAACACGTCATGGCTGTTCATTTTAAATTTGTTCCAATCCGCGCCGACGAAAGTGTGGTTGGGCAGGGACAGCAAATTGCCGCTGCTGCCGACGGGCAGGCCGTTGTACGGCGCGAGGTGGCGTTGCTGGTAGAGATAGCCTACGCCCAAAGTCGTGTCGGGGTTGATGTCCCAATCCGCCGCCGCATAGAAGGTTTCGTGGTGGTTGTTTTTCTCGGCAGGACGGGGAGATGCACCTGAAGTTTGCGCCATCACACGGCCGCGCACGCTGCCGTCGGCGTTCAGAGGTCCTGAAACATCGGCTTCGGCTTTATATTGTTTGTGCGTACCAAACCCTGCCGCTGCATGGCCTTGGAACTCTTTGGTCGGGCGTTTGCGCACCAAATTCACAATACCGCCCATCTCGCCGCTGCTGTCGAACAAGCCGCTCGGGCCGCGCATCACTTCGACGCGGTCGAAGGCGAACAGGTTGGGCAGCGTGCCGTTGATACTCTGCATTTGCGCGGGCAGGCCGTCGATGTTGTATTCGCTGTATTCGTAACCGCGCGCATAAACCGATGAGCGTCCGTCGTCATTGCTCAACACGCGCAGGCCCGGCGTTTTGCGCGCCAATTGGTCAAAGGTATCGACGTTGCGGTCTTTTACCTGCTGATTGGTGATGATGCTGACGGATTGCGGAATCTCGCGCAAAGAAGCGGGGATTTTTGTGCCGACGGTGGCGGCAAACGAGCTGTAATCGCCGTTTTTCTCGGTGGCAATCGCGTTATACGAACGCTGTCCTTTCACATGGACAGTATCCAGCTCGACCGTTTCGGCGGCAAATACAGTGGAAGATAAAGCGGCCACAACGGCGGCAGCGGTCAGATTGGGTCGGAACATCAATTTCTCCGTTCATTGTACAAATGAGAATGGTTGTATTTTATAAGTTTAATATCTGAAATTGTAGAAAAAAACTATCGTTTTCCCGACAATCTCTTGTGAATATGCGACAAGGTCGTCTGAAAACTTTAATTTGGTTTTCAGACGACCTTGTCCGTTTTGCCTGCAAATTTTGTTTGAAAGGTTGTTTTGTAATTTCGATACAAAATTCAAAAAATTTCATTTTCATATGAATTGCGGCGGGCAAAACAATAGCAATATGGCAAAAGGGGAAACTCGGCAGCCTCTTTTATCAAACTCGTTAAAATGATTTTATTTCAATGTATTAAAAACAGAAAAATCCTGAAAGAGGTCGTCTGAAAACAGCATGCATGGTTTGTGATGTAAGTCAAAGAGAAATGTAACAAAATTACTTATAGTAATCGTAGTGAAAATTTATCGACTTTATTGCCACCTTATATCAAGGAGATACACCATGAACGCATCAGCCGACAATGTCGTCAGCCCCGCCGTAGCCGAGGTCAACAGTTTGGTTGAAAAGGGTTTGCGCTCGTTGGACGAGTTTCGCAAGCTGAATCAGGAGCAGATTGATTATATCGTTGCCAAAGCCTCCATTGCCGCGCTGGACAAACATGGTGTACTCG
>CALDNV010000390.1:0-3795 GCA_937914605.1 uncultured Neisseria sp. | reverse complement strand
GCCCCCGCCTGCGCGAGGACAGGCTACGGCGGGAATCCATTTTTGAAACTCAGAAACCTTTTTCAAATCAAGGTTTCTCAAGTTTTACAATGGATTCCCGCCGTAGCCTGTCCTCGCGCAGGCGGGGGCGGGAATGACGACAAGCGGTAAGTTGCGTGTCGAAAATAAAGTAATTTAGCTAAAGTCCATAAGGGCGTTGGCAACGCTTATCATTGCAATTTTAATCCACTCCAAAAAACGCCCGTTTCGTCATCTTTACCCCGCCTGCGCGGGAATGACGAAACGGGCGTTTTTGAATGGATTTTTTTCTGCGCCGCTGTCTTCGGCGAATTTACGCCACGAAATCCAAACCTATGTCCAACGAGCGGCTGCTGTGGGTCAGATAGCCGAGGGCGATGCCGTCCACGCCGGTTTGCGCTACGCGCTTCAGTCGGTCGAAGCCGATGCCGCCCGATGCTTCGCAATAGATGGTGTGGGGGTGGGCGGTTTGCGTGTGGCAGCGGTTTGCCGCTTCTTTCAGGGTTTCGTCGTCCATGTTGTCCAGCAAAATCCGTTCCGCGCCCGCTGCGATGGCTTCGTCCAGTTGTGCCAACGTGTCCACTTCGATTTCCACACAAGTCAACGGTCCGACCGCCTGTTTTGCCTGCCGCACGGCTTGGGCGATGCTGTCGCAATAGGCGAGGTGGTTGTCTTTGATGAGCACGGCGTCGTCCAAACCCATGCGGTGGTTTACGCCGCCGCCCGCCCTGACGGCGTATTTTTGCAGGACGCGCAGCAGGGGGATGGTTTTGCGGCTGCACACGATGTCTGTACCGTATTCGGCGACTTCGGCGACGGCACGCGCGGTGGCGGTGGCGATGCCGCTCAAGTGCGTGAGGTAGTTGAGAGCGGTGCGTTCGGCGGCGAGCAGCGCGCGGGCGTTGCCTTCGACGGCGGCAAGCGTCTGACCTGCGCGGACGGCTTGTCCGTCTCGGTTTTCGGCTTGGAAGCGGACGGACGGATCCATCGTCTGAAAGGCGAGGCGTGCCAAGTCCATGCCGGCGATAACGCCGTCTTCGCGGCTGACGAGGAAGAGTTTGGCGGTTTTATCGGGCGCGATAACGGCGGCGGACGTAATGTCGCCGCGCCTGCCCAAATCTTCGCTCAAGGCTTGTTCCACCATGGGGCGTAACAGGGTGTCGGGCAGGGGGAAGAGGGTGTTTTCAGACGACATGGGGTTTCCTTTGTTGAAAAAGATTGATGTTGCACCGATGGGGCAAAACTTCATGTTATAGTGGATTAACTTTAAACCAGTAGGGCGTTGCCTCGCCTTAGCTCAAAGAGAACGATTCTCTAAGGTGCTGAAGCACCAAGTGAATCGGTTCCGTACTGTCTGTACTGTCTGCGGCTTCGTCGCCCTGTCCTGATTTTTGTTAATCCACTATAGGTCGTCTGAAAACGGGCTAACGGCTGCCCAGCGGCAGTCCGATGTCCGAAATCAGCCTGTCGGGCAGGACGTCGTCGAGGAAGCGGTAAAGCTGCGCGGGACGGCCTTTGCTGCCCGATACGCCGGTATCCGACGGCTCGATGAGGTTTTGCTGCTGAATCTGGCGGCGGAAGTTTTGTTTGTGCAGCAATCTGCCGCTGATGGCTTCGACGCTGTTTTGCAGTTGCAGCAGCGTGAATTCGGGCGGCATCAGTTCGAAAATCACGGGGCGGTATTTGATTTTGGCGCGCAGGCGGGACAGGGCGGTTGCCAACACGCGGCGGTGGTCGTGGCGCATGGGCTGCCCCGTGAGCGCGAAGTCGAAGTTTGCCTGCGGCTCGGCGGCTTCCGCTATCAGACCGCTTTCAAACAGCATTTCATAGCGTTGCAAAACGTATTCTTCCGACCAGTTTTCCGGCTCGACCCCCCAACACAAATGAATGCGCTTGAGCCGCTTTTGGCGGACTTCCTCCGTGTCCGCCGAGTTTGCCCAAATGCGCAGGCGGCTGACAATGGCGTCGCGCTGCCCGCCGTCGGTACGCAAATCTTCCCACGGGAAATAGCCGTAGCAGTCCTGCCATTTCGCATCCGGATGCAGGATGCTGTCGGCTGCCTCGTGCACCAGCCCCAAATAGCTGACGTACAAGACGGGCATGCCGTGTTCGTTGCGGCGGTGGGAATCGACAAAGGTGTAAAGCTGTTCCACATAGCCCATAGGCTGCGAAGTCTGCTTGGCGACCCACAGCTTCACACCCGCCTGCAGGGAATTGCGCAGGGGGGAGAGCGGGCCGTTGGGCAGGAGCGTGCCTTGGGCGACGGTCAACACCCGCAGGCCGCCGTCGGTAACGGCAATCAATACGGGAACCAGCTCGACGATGCTTTGCGGCGGGGCTTCGGCTTCGGGGTAGGCGTCCATGCTCGGCTTTCTGCGGTTGGGAAAGGCTTTATTGTAAACCAAAGCGGTTTGTCGGAACGAAGCGGGTCGGTTTTGCGGTATCTCAAACCTGTTTTCAGACGACCTTGCATATTATACTCAACTTGAGCATAATATAAAATAGTTTGAAAAACAGATGGCAAACCTTTATGCCGTCTGAAAAACAGTTACAAGGAAACATCATGCAAACCGCCGCCCGCCGCTCGTTCGACTACGATATGCCCCTCATCCAAACGCCGACTTCCGCCTGCCAAATCCGTCAGGCGTGGGCGAAGGTTGCCGACACGCCTGACCGCGAGACGGCAGGTCGTCTGAAAGACGAAATCAAGGCTTTGCTGAAGGAGAAAAATGCGGTCTTGGTGGCGCATTATTATGTTGATCCGCTGATTCAGGATTTGGCTTTGGAGACTGGCGGATGCGTGGGCGATTCGCTGGAGATGGCGCGCTTCGGCGCGGAACACGAAGCCGGTACGCTGGTGGTGGCGGGTGTGCGCTTCATGGGCGAGAGCGCGAAAATCCTCTGCCCTGAAAAAACGGTGCTGATGCCTGATTTGGAAGCGGAATGTTCTTTGGATTTGGGTTGCCCGGAAGAGGCGTTTTCAGCGTTTTGCGACCAACACCCCGACCGCACGGTGGTGGTGTACGCCAACACTTCCGCCGCCGTGAAAGCGCGTGCCGACTGGGTGGTAACGTCTTCGGTGGCGTTGGAAATCGTGTCGTATCTGAAATCGCGCGGCGAGAAGCTGATTTGGGGGCCCGACCGCCACCTCGGCGACTACATCCGCCGCGAAACGGGCGCGGATATGCTGTTGTGGCAGGGTTCGTGCATCGTCCACAACGAATTTAAAGGGCAGGAGCTGGCGGCGTTGAAGGCGGAACACCCCGACGCAGTGGTGCTGGTTCATCCCGAATCGCCGCAAAGCGTCATCGAACTGGGCGACGTGGTCGGCTCGACCAGCAAGCTGCTGAAAGCCGCCGTATCGCGCCCTGAAAAGAAATTCATCGTGGCGACCGACTTGGGCATCCTGCACGAAATGCAAAAGCAGGCGCCCGACAAAGAATTTATCGCCGCACCGACGGCGGGCAACGGCGGAAGCTGCAAAAGCTGCGCGTTCTGCCCGTGGATGGCGATGAATTCGCTGGGTGGTATCAAACACGCCCTGACAAGCGGGTGTAACGAAATCCTGTTGGACAGAAAGCTGGGCGAAGCTGCCAAACTGCCTTTGCAGCGTATGCTCGATTTCGCGGCAGGGCTGAAGAAAAAAGATGTGTTCAACGGCATGGGGCCCGCCTGATTTGCCGTCCATATTATAGTGGATTAAATTTAAATCAGGACAAGGTGACGAAGCCGCAGACAGTACAAATAGTACGGAACCGATTCACTTGGTGCTTCAGC
>CALDNV010000389.1:0-12125 GCA_937914605.1 uncultured Neisseria sp. | reverse complement strand
GGACGAAGGCATCATCCGCCCGACCGCCACCCAAATCCTGCACGGCATCAATGCCGCTAACCTGCGCCACGCCCATGAGCGGGTGGAACGCGGGGATATGGTCGGCAAACTGGTGGTGGAAGGCTGGGACAACTGAATCCGCCGATTATTCTTTGCGCCGTTATGCCCGCTTCTGCCTGTATAGCATCCGAAATGACGGCAATCGAATATCCTAATTGAGCAGGTCGTCTGAAATTTGGCTTTCAGACGACCTTATTCATCCCACAAAGCTTGAAACGCTTTAACCACCGCTTCGGGATTTTCCGCTTCGGTCACGGCACGGACGACGGCGAGTGAAGAAACGCCGGTTGCCAATACATCTTCGGCGTTGTTTAAATCGATGCCGCCGATGGCGACGACGGGCGTGCCACCTGCCTGTTTCACATATTCGCGCAGTTTGTCCAAGCCTTGCGGGGCGGTGGGCATTTGCTTGGTTGTGGTCGGGAAAATCGCGCCGCTGGCGACGTAGCTGGGGTGTACGGACAGGGCGCGGTCGAGTTCGGCGACGGAGTGCGTACTCAAACCCAAACGCAAACCGGCGGCTGCGATGGCGGCAAGGTCGGCGGTGTCCATGTCTTCCTGTCCGAGATGCACGCCGTATGCGCCCGCTTCTATCGCCTCGCGCCAGTGGTCGTTGATGAAAAGCTGAGTGCGGCTGCCCTGACAGACGGCGACGCAGCGGGCGATTTCGCGTTTCAATTCGTTGCCATGCAAGGTTTTACAGCGCAGTTGCACCGTGTCGGCACCTGCTTTGACCATGCGCTCGACCCAATCGGCGGTGGGAACAACGGCGTAGAATTTAAGCGGGGATTTTAGGGGCGGGAAGGTCATGGGGTGTCCTTTTCATTTCTTACGGAGCAATAGGGGTCGTCTGAAACTCATTTCCTGCGTTTCAACAAGGCTTTTGCTTCGGGATAATCTTTCAAGCGAAACGGGTTGTCGTTCCAAGAGCCGCTTTTCTGTCTTTCGGGCTGCTCGGCAAGTGTGCTGCGGATTGCGTGGCGCAGGTAGGTTTCCAGTAGCTGCGGTGTTTCTTCTCCGACAGGCAGGGCGTAGAGCCGTTTGCCGTCGGCGCCGGCGAGAAAGCGTTCGCCTTCAACGGTGTTGCCTTTGCCGTCAAACAGGACGATTTCGTAATACGGATAGCCTTGCACGGGCTGCGACACGATTTCAAAGCGGTAGGCCGCGCGTTCTTCGGCAGTTTTGTATGGTAAATGGTGAGCTGCTTCCAGTCCGACAATCAGGTTTTTGTAGCGGTTGATGCGTTGCAGAATATCGCGTTCGGCGGCGGTGTAGGCAAACGGGTGCGGATAAAATTTGCCGTTTCGTTCGATGTCGGAAGCGGCGCGGCGAGTGTCGCTGGGGGCAACGGTATTGCTGCGTGCGTCCATCATGCCCCAAGTGCCGCCCTGTACGGTAGTGTGTTCTTCGTCCACGCGCACTTCTCGGCAGCCGTCGCAAAATGCGGCATAGCCGTATTCAAACGGTCCTGCCCAATCGTGTTGGGCGGGCGTGACCAAGTTTCCCGCGCGGTCGGCAAAACCGACCTTGCCGTCTTTTGAAACATAGCGGCGTTTGCCTTCCGAAAAATAGTCTGCGGCCAAGTCGTACATCATCGGTTGATATAAAAACCTGCCTTGCCGCGAATGCAGGAAAAACGGCGAATAGGCAACTTTGCCGCGAACCTCTCGGCTGCTATCCAGAAACAGCAACTCGTCACCGGTGGTTTCGCCGTGTTCGCACATAAATTCGCAGTGGTATTGCGCAGGGACGATGATTTTGCCGCTTGTGGTTTTTGCACCAAATTTGCCGTTTTGTTTGAAATAAATGATTTTCTCGGCAGAACGCGGTTTGGGGTCGTCTGAAATCTTGGGCGCGGCAAGGGCGGCGGAGTGGGTGAGTAAGAGCGCGGGCAGTAAATACAGGGATTTCAGATTCATTGGAAACCTTTCGTCGATGAGCAATATAGGTAGATCGATGGCCATACGGCGTTGACGCGCCTTGTCGTATTATATTCATACAGGCTGGTGTCGGGGTGTGCCGATTTGCTGTAAAACCTATGCCGCGGCGTTTTCAGACGACCTCAAACTTATTTTCCAATATACGCCAAACCGCTTTCTTCATCACGTTCGGGCGCGTCTTTTCCGTCAAACAGAGTCACTGCCAATCTGACGGCGGCGGCGGTTACGGCGGGGGAAATCATGAAGCCGTGGCGGAAAAGGCCGTTGATTTCAATCAGGCGTCGGGCGCGGCTGTAACGGATTTCGGGGTTGTGGTGGTTGAGCGTTGGGCGCAGGCCGGTGGCGATTTCGAGGATGTCGGCTTCGCCGAAGGCGGGGTGGACAGCATAGAGCGCAGACAATAGTTCTAGCCCGGAACGTACGCTGGCGGGGGCTTGGCTTTCGCTTTCGATTTGGGTCGCACCGATGACGAAGACGTGGTTTTCTTTTGGGGCGATGTAGAGCGGGTAACGCGGATGGAGCAGGCGTACAGGGCGGTTGAGCGTGATTTCGGGCGTATAAACCCGCGCCACTTCGCCGCGTATGCCGCGCAGGGTGCTGGTGTGTCCGGGGGATTGGTTCCACGCGGTTTTTGCACCGTAACCGCGGCAGTCGATCAGCCAGTCGTATTGGGCTTGCAGGTCTTCGGGGACGCATTCGTGTTCCCAATGGCAAGGGACGTTCAGCCCGTCCAAAGCGTCGGCAAGTGCAGACAAGATTTGCCGTCCGTCGAGCTGGCCTTCGGTCGGCAGGTAGATGCCGTCTGAAAAACGTTCTGCGAGCTGTGGTTCGTGTTCGGCGATATCGTCGGCGTGCCAACGGACGATTTCGTCATCCGCTACGCCGCCGCGTTTGAGGTGGCGGACGAACTCGCTGGATAAAGGTTTGTCCTGTCCGTGCCACACGATCAGGCTGCCGTTTTCCTGCATCATGGTCGGCGTTTTCAGACGACCTCGGATGTTGTGCCACAGCGGAACACTCTGCCTTCCCAGTTTGATGACTTCAGGCGTGGCTTCGACCGCCTCCGAAGCCGGTGCGAGCATGGCGGCAGCAACATAAGCGGCGGCGTGTTCGCCTTTGCGCCCCCCTTTTTCAAAGAGGGCAACCGATAAACCTTGTTCTGCAAGTTGTAAGGCAGTCAGACGGCCGCAAAGGCCGCCGCCGAGAATGGCGATACGGGGCATGGTGGATTCCTTTGTAGTATGGTGCAATCGGGAAGTCGAAAGGTAAGACGGGAGCGGAATCCACCGAATGGCAGGAAATGCGGGAAAGGGAACGGAAGCCTTTTCAGGCGTTTGACAGCTTGTTTCCTACGCAGGCATTACCCCGACAGGTTCTACGGATTCCGCTGATGCGGTCTCAGCTGCTTGCGGGAACAAGCAGCACTCCGACAAGAAGTTTCCAGTTTACATAAAATCGATTGCTTTGGCAAAGTCAGGTCGTCTGAAAAATGGGTTTCTGTATTTTCAGACGACCTGTTGCCAGACGTTTGGGCCGGTTGGGGAAATAGCGTTAGGGAGAAGCGCATCGGCATTATTGATATATACTGTCGCCAATGAACAAGGGGCTTTGCGTTGAAATCCGTTTTTGCGAAAAGCGCCGAAGTAGGTTTATTTATAGTGGATTAAATTAAATCAGGACAAGGCGACGAAGCCGCAGACAGTACAGATAGTACGGCAAGGCGAGGCAACGCCGTACTGGTTTAAGTTAATCCACTATAAATCAGGATTGGATTGTCAGGATTACCATGTTTCAGCTTGCCTATTTTCAAATGGTCGGTGCCGGTAAAGCACGCAATCAGGATGCCTTGTTTGACGGCACGGCGGTGCGGCAGGTCAGGCTGCACAAAACCCGCGTGTCCGAGGCGGACGATGCCGTGCGGCTGGCAGTGGCCGACGGTGTATCCAGCAGCCCTGCCGCGCATCTTGCCAGCCGGTTTTGGTTGGACGCCTTCGTGCGCGAGGGCGATGCGGAAGGGCGTTTCCTGCGAAGGTTGCACGGCAGCTTCTGCGACACGCTTGCCGAGGAATATTTCGGCTCGTCCTCGACTTTCGCTTCGGCAGTCGTTGAGGCGGACGGTTTGTGCCGCATCTGCAATGTCGGTGACAGCCGTGTTTACCATATATCGGCAGAGGGGCGTTGGCGGCAGGTAAGCCATGACCACACTGTGTTGGCGGATTTAATTGAGCAGGGGGAAGCGCGGGCAGATACGGAATACGCCGATATGTACTATGCTTTGGCGCACTGCCTGATAGCGGATGACGAAGAAACCCATTTTAAAATTTTTACCGATTCTTTGACCTTGCAAAGAGGCGAGGCAGTTTTGGTTTGTTCTGACGGTCTACACGATGCGCTACCTCATGAACGCTTGGAAGCATTATGGAACGTCTCCCCGTCTTTGCTAGATAAGTTGGAAGCCTTACGCCGAGCAGTAAAAAGAGTTCCCTATCATGACGATTGTTCGGCAGCGGTATGTCTGCGGCAAGGATAGGAAACCAATCCTAGAATTGTTATGCAGTTTCTTGAGAACATTTCAAAGGATTGGGGTAAAGGGTCGTCTGAAAAGGAATGCTTAGACCAATTTACATATAACGCATCACATATTTCAACCATCTCATCAACGCCGCCAGCAGTATGCCGATCGACAATCCCACCAAGGCTGCCTGCCACGTCCATTTGATCAGTAGCGTGCTGACCAAACCGCCGATTGCGCCGCACAGATATTTGTCGCGCCGTTTGAATTCCATTGTCTGCTCGGCTAAATCTTCTTCGATAAAATAAATTGCGAAGAGCGTAGCCAATGCCAGACAGAAGCCGATAATAGGGAGCCAAGGTGTATCAATGTGACCAAGGACTTTGTCCAGAATCATATCTCCGCCGTACATCAGTCCGAGAACAGTGGCGATAGTCAGCAATATCACATAGCCCACCATGTTACTGGTGACGAGCCAGTCAAGAATTCGTTCGCATAGTTTTTTGAGAAACTTCATGGGGTTTTTTGTGTTGGTAAGTGCAGAATGCTGCTTTTGTTTGAATCAGTAATCAATCTGTTGAGACATAAATTGCCTAATAAGCAATTGCAATAATCAAAAATTTTATTTTAAATTATAAATGTGGTAATGGTGTTGCCAGAGCGGGATTGATATAATTTCCAGTCTGCAAAGAATAGCTTGGAGAAGTCTGATGTCTCAAGTCTACAACGAAAATTCCCGCGTCAAAATCCCCGCCATTTTGCACCTGATGCGGTTGGGCTACGATTACCTCTCGCTCAAAAACGAAAATTGGGACAAACAAACCAACATCTTCCCCGAAATCTTTATAGAAAGCCTCTGTCGCATCAATCCCGATTTATCACCGGACGATGCACACCGCCTGTTCGCTGACATACGCCTAGAGCTGGACAACGAAGATTTGGGGCAAAAATTTTACGAACGCCTCACCAATCAATCCGGTGGCAAGAAACTGATCGACTTCCAAAATTTTGATAACAACAGTTTCCACGTTGTAACCGAATTGCCCTGCATCAATGGCGACGAAGAGTTCCGCCCCGACATTACCCTGCTGGTAAACGGCATGCCCTTGGTCTTTATTGAAGTCAAAAAACCCAACAACAAAGGCGGCATCGGCGAAGAGCGGGAACGCATGGACAAACGCGCGAAAAATCCCAAATTCCGCCGTTTTATCAACATTACCCAATTCATGATTTTTTCCAACAACATGGAATACGACGACGGCGCAACCGAGCCGGCGCAAGGCGCGTTTTACGCTTCGTCTGCTTACGGCAAGCCCGTGTTCAACTACTTCCGCGAAGAGCACAAATTAAATCTTGCCGAATTATTGAACACGCTTTCAGACGACCTCGAAAACACAGTCCTGCAAGACAACAACCTGCCCGTTATCAAACACAGCCCTGAATTTATTAGCAATAAATCGCCCGATACGCCGACCAACCGCATCCTGACTTCGCTGCTTTGTCGCGAGCGCCTCGCCTTTCTCCTGCAACACGGGCTGACCTACGTTAAAAGTAACCAAGGCGCGCTGCAAAAACACATCATGCGCTATCCGCAGCTATTCGCCACCCTCGCCATCGAAAAACATTTGGCAAACGGCGGCAAAAAAGGCGTGATTTGGCACACCCAAGGCTCCGGTAAAACCGCGCTTGCTTATTACAACACCCGCTACCTGACTCACTATTACGCCAAACAGGGCATCGTGCCGAAATTCTATTTCATCGTCGACAGACTTGATTTATTGAAACAGGCGCAGCGGGAATTTACCGCCCGCGACTTAATCGTCCATACCATCGACAGCCGCGAAGCCTTTGCTGCCGACATCAAATCCGCCCAAACTTTGCACAACCACGCAGGCAAAGCGGAAATCACCGTTGTTAACATCCAAAAATTCCAAGACGACCCCAATGTTGTCGCCCGTAACGACTACAACCTCGCCATCCAGCGCGTCTATTTTCTCGACGAAGTACACCGCAGCTACAACCCAAAGGGCTCGTTTCTTGCCAACCTCAACCAGTCCGACGTAAACGCTGTCAAAATCGGGCTGACTGGCACGCCGCTTATCGGCGTAACCGCAGGCAACGTCAACACCCGCGAACTCTTCGGCGACTACATCCATAAATACTATTACAACGCCTCCATCGCCGACGGCTACACCCTGCGCCTGATTCGCGAGGCCATCAGCAGCCAATACAAAGCCGAATTGCAGGCTGCATTGGCGCAGCTTGAAGTTGAAAAAGGCAGCTTTGACCGCAAAGAAATCTACGCTCATCCGCACTTCGTCCGCCCAATGCTTGACTACATCTTGGACGACTTCGCCAAATTCAGAAAAACCAACCAAGACGACAGCCTCGGCGCCATGGTCGTTTGCGACAGCGCAGAACAGGCACGCCAGCTTTTTGAGCATTTTCAGACGGCCTCAGACCACAATTTCACCGCCGCGCTGATATTGCACGACGTCGGCACCAAAGACGAACGCGACCAATGGGTTAAAGATTTCAAAGCGGGCAAAATCGACATCTTGTTTGTGTACAACATGCTTTTGACCGGCTTTGACGCGCCGCACCTGAAAAAGCTCTATTTGGGTAGGCTCATCAAAGCCCACAATCTTCTGCAAACCCTGACCCGTGTCAACCGTACCTACAAATCTTACCGCTACGGCTATGTTGTCGATTTTGCCGACATCGAGCGCGAATTCGACAAAACCAATCGCGCCTATTGGGACGAACTTTCGAACGAATTGGGCGACGAAATCGGCAGTTACAGCCAGCTATTCAAAACCGTCGAAGAAATCGAAGAGGAAATCACCGGCATCAAAAACGCCCTGTTTGACTTCGACACTGAAAACGCCGAAGTATTTTGCAGTCAAATCAACCAAATAGACGACAAAAAACAGCTTCTCGCCCTCAAAAAAGCCCTACAAACCGCCAAAGAGCTGTACAACGTCCTGCGCCTGCAAGGCAGCCACGAATTTCTCGCGCATCTGGATTTTGACAAGCTCAATCTTTTGTACCGCGAAACCGCTGCCCGTCTGGATACCTTAAACCTCGCCGAAAAGTTGCAGCAAGGCAATACCGCCCATTTGCTCAATGAAGCACTGGAAGACGTTTACTTCCAATTCGTCAAAATCGGCGAAGCTGAACTCAAACTTGCCGACGATTTGAAAGACATCATGCGCAAAGTGCGCGAAGGGCTGGCGGGCAACTTCGACCAAGAAGACCCCGAATACATCAGCCTGCGCGAAGAACTGGAACGCATCTTCAAGAAAAAGAACCTCGCCGAAGTTGGGCAGGAAGAAATGCAGGCAAACATCGCCACACTCGAAACCGTCTATGCCCGAATCAAAGAGTTGAACCGCCAAAACGACCTCTTGCGGCACAAATACGGCGGCGACACCAAATACGCCCGACTTCACAAGCGGCTGATGGAAAACACCGCCCTCTACGGCGACAAACTCAAAGTCTTCAACGCACTAAACGGCGTCAAAGCCGATGCCGACCAAAAAGTGCTGGATATGGAGCAGATTTTGGGCAACCAAAATTACTTTGAAAAACAAATGCAGGGCATCGTATTAAAACGCTTTAGAACGGAACAGCAATTTCCAGTTCAGCCCGCAGACATCCAGGCCATCAATCGCCTGTTGGTGCGGGAATATTTAAAAGAAAGCGGGCGGATTTGAGGAAGCGGTTTTTCAGGTAGCCTTTACGGGCGTATTGCATACGTTCAGAGTGAGCAATAAAAGTGCGGTCGGATTTGGGAATGTTTTTTCAGACGATCTTTGAAGAGTTTTAGAGATGAAGTTAAGATGAAAGAAGAGTTAAAAATAAGATTTTTATCTGATTTGATTGATTTTAAAAATGGAAAATCAATTAAACCTTCTAGTGGGAATATCCCTATTTATGGTGGTAACGGCATTCTAGGGTATAGCGAAAAATATAACTATAAAAATATATTGATTATTGGGCGTGTTGGTGCTTACTGTGGAAGTATTCACTATCACAAAGAAAAATGTTGGGTTTCTGATAATGCCATAGCAGGCGAAGTAAAAAGCGATTATTCGATTGACTATTTGATGACATCGCTGAATTTAAATGACAGACAGGTCGGTTCAAGCCAACCACTTTTGACACAAGGAGTTTTGAATAATATTTCTGTAAAGATATATGAATCTTCACAAACCCAACAATCCATCGCCGCCGTCCTATCCGCTTTGGACAAAAAAATTGCCCTGAACAAACAAATCAACGCGCGCTTGGAAGAGATGGCGAAAACCCTGTACGACTACTGGTTTGTGCAGTTTGACTTCCCCGACGCCAACGGCAAGCCCTACAAATCCTCAGGTGGCGAAATGGTGTTTGACGAAACCTTGAAACGGAAAATTCCGAAGGGGTGGGAGGTGAAGAATTTGGGAGATTGGGCTGAAATTAGAAAAGGAACTTTAATTACAGAAAAAACTGCTAATACCAATGGAGATATTAAAGTAATTTCGGCAGGAGTGGATTTTTCTTATTATCATGATGTAGCTAATCGTCCAAGGAATACCATTACAATCAGTGCTTCGGGTGCAAACGCAGGTTTTGTTAATTTTTGGAGAGAACCAATTTTTGCCTGTGATTGTACAACTATTACAAATAGAGTTATTGGCAGTACATTGTATATATTAAATTTTTTAAAAATTGTTCAAGATTTTATTTACCAACAAGCCAGAGGTTCGGCGCAACCCCATGTATATCCAAAAGATATTGAGGGATTAAAAATAATAGTACCGCCTGATTTGCTTTTAAAGAGATTTAGTAAGTTTGTAGAAAATTGGAATTTAAAGATTGCAAATAACGAAAAACAAAACCACCAACTAACCCAACTACGTGATTTCCTACTGCCCATGCTAATGAACGGGCAGGTATCCGTGGCTGAATAAGTCGAATTCAAGAATCCGACCGATACAATAAAAAGAACGAGATAAAAAATGACCGAACAACACTTTACCGAACAAACCAAAGCCCTGATTGACAGCTTAAAAACCATTTGCGCCAACTATGGGTTGGGCAATGATGGCAACGAGTTCAAAATCATCAGTCAGGCGTTTTTGTATAAATTCCTAAACGACAAATACGATTTCGAAGTAAAAAAAATCCGCAAAGAAAATCCCGACGAGCCAATCGAGTTCGTTAATATGGATATTGAGGGAAAAACAGCGGTTTTAAAGCCCGAACATTCCATCAAGTATTTATCAGAGCGACAAAACGGCGCGGACTTTGCCAAATTGTTTGACGATACGCTCACCGATATTGCCTCGCATAATGCGGAGTTGTTTTCGGTGAAAACCGAAGGCGGGGCGAAAATCGTATTGTTCGAGCGTATCAGTCAATATATTACGGATGAAGGCCGCCGAGACGATTTCTGCCGCGCGCTGATTTCCAAGCTAGCAGGTTTCAGTTTCGAGGCAATTTTTGCGCAAAAATTCGATTTTTTTGCGACAATTTTTGAATATCTGATTAAAGACTACAACAGCAATTCGGGCGGCAAATACGCCGAATACTACACGCCGCACGCGGTGGCGCGGATTATGGCGGATATTTTGGTGCCAGAGGCGGTGCGCGGGCAAATCCGCAGCGTGGACGTTTACGACCCGTCGGCTGGTTCGGGAACGCTGTTGATGAACGTCGCCCATGCCATCGGCGAAGATAAATGTATGATTTATACGCAGGATATTTCGCAAAAATCGTCCAATCTTTTGCGGCTGAATCTGATTTTGAATAATCTGGTGCATTCTTTGAATAATGTGGTGCAGGGCAATACGATTTTGTCGCCTGCCCATAAAGATGCTTCAGGCCGTCTGAAAAAATTTGATTTCATCGTTTCCAATCCGCCGTTTAAACTGGATTTCAGCGATTTTCGCGACCAATTGGAAGGCGAGGAAAACCGCGAACGCTTTTTTGCCGGTATCCCAAAAATCAAGGCAAAAGACACGGATAAGATGGAAATCTACCAGCTTTTTATCCAGCATATCTTGTTTAGCCTGAAAGAAAACGGCAAGGCAGCGATTGTGTTGCCAACGGGCTTTATCACCGCCCAATCGGGCATCGACAAAAAAATCCGCGAACATCTGGTAGAAAACAAAATGCTCGCCGGTGTGGTGTCCATGCCTTCCAATATTTTCGCCACCACGGGAACCAACGTTTCTATTCTGTTTATCGACAAAGCCAATAAAGACGAAGTGGTGTTAATCGACGCATCGGGCTTGGGCGAAAAAATCAAAGACGGCAAAAACCAAAAAACCGTACTCTCCCGCGCAGAAGAACAAAAAATCTGTAATACCTTCACGCACAAACAGGCTGTGGAAGATTTCAGCGTGGTGGTCAGCTACGATGAAATTAAAGCCAAAAACTACAGCCTGTCGGCGGGGCAGTATTTCGAGGTAAAGATAGATTATGTGGATATTTCCGCCGATGAATTTTCGCAGAAAATGGCGGGATTTTCGGCGGATTTGGACAAACTCTTTTTAGAATCTGCCGAATTGGAAAAAGAGATTAAAGAAAAGCTGCAAACGCTGAAATTTAACGGGTAAGCGTAAGTCTGCACAAAGCGGGTTTGTGTAAAGGATGAGTGATGTTTTAGTATTACTCAAATGAAATTAAAGTAGAAAGCGGTCTGCACTTTGATAAATGCAAGTGCAGACCGCTTTTTACATTTTGGCTCTGCAGAAACTTCGTTGAAGCCCAAGCTTTCAGACGACCTTTGGCGGCAGGTATTTACTTGCTTCGCGCAAGCTCAGTTTGGCCATTTTGTGCCGGTGTCGGTTGATAAAGCCTTGTACCCATTCGGGGTTGGTTTTGCTGTAATCGCGCAATGCCCAACCGATGGCTTTGTTGATGAAAAATTCTTTTTGCCCCAGATTGTTGCAGATGATTTTTTCCAGCAGCGCGGTGTCGGTGTGCTGTTTGCGGAGCAGTTGGTGGTCGATGGCGACGCGGCGCAGCCAGATGTTGTCGTCCGTACTCCATGCCAATAGGACGGTGTTGACTTCGGTGTAGCGCAGGGCAATGTCGCCGACAATACGATCGAGTACGTCGGCGCTGTCCCACCATGATTTTTCGGTAATCAGCGTTTGCAAGCGCGGGATGTCTTGCGGGGTCAAGCGCTGCTGCATTTTTTTCAGGTATTCGAGCGCGGCGTATTGCAATTCGCGGTGTGGGTCGTCCCAGCAGCGGCGCACGAAATCCCAATCGACCGGCTGTTTGGCGGCGCCTTTGAAAAACGGGCTGCACAGGCGGGTAAGCTGGGGTTTGCCGATGCCGAAATAGGTAAAGCGGTGTTTCATGTATGCCTGCATCGGCACGGCGCGTTCGGGGTTGGCGTGTTGTTGCAGGACGGCGAGCAGGGCGGGGTAGTCCATACGTTTTTCCTTTTTGCAGGAGATGGCAGGGTTTGGGGTCGTCTGAAATCTTGGTCTTTGTTCTGCTTTCTCTTCGATGCTTCCCTTTCGTCGCGCTGATTTTTTATAGTGGATTAACTTTAAATCAGTACGGCGTTGCCTCGCCTTAGCTCAAAGAGAACGATTCTCTAAGGTGCTGAA
>CALDNV010000388.1:0-12141 GCA_937914605.1 uncultured Neisseria sp. | reverse complement strand
TCACGACACCGTATTAAAAACGAGCAAAAGGTCGTCTGAAAACGATCTCCTGTTTACAGATGTCCGCCAATGATTTGCAACATTTGCGCCAGCACTTTCGGATTGGCTGCCACAATATCGCCGCTTTCCAGCCAGCCTTCATTGCCGGACATATCGGTAACGATACCGCCGGCTTCCTGCACAATCAGCGCGCCTGCGGCAATATCCCAAGGTTTGAGGTTGAACTCGAAGAAACCGTCCAAACGGCCGGCCGCCACGGCGCACAAATCCAATGAAGCCGCGCCTTCTCTGCGGCCTCCGGCCGTTTTTGCCAAAAAGTCTTTCAGAATAGCCAGATACTTGTCCATCATGCTTTGATCAACGACAGGGAAGCCTGTACCGATCAAGCAGCGGTTCAACTCAATGCGGGAAGAAACGCGGATACGGCGGTCGTTGAGCAATGCGCCTTTGCCGCGCGAAGCCATGTAAACATCGTTGCGTTCAGGTGCGTACACCAAAGCTTCCTGCAACACGCCTTTGTGCAGCAGCGCCATAGAAATCGCGTATTGGGGATGACCGTGTAAGAAGTTGGTCGTGCCGTCGAGCGGATCGATAATCCATTCGTATTCCGCAGAGGCTTTGCCGTGAGAACCGCCTTCTTCGCAAGTGATTTTGTGATGCGGATAGGCTTCTTTGAGCGCTTCCACCAAAATCATCTCGGAATTGCGGTCAACGTCGGAAACGAAATCGTTGAATGCCTTGCTGTCAACTTTGACGGCATCCAGATTGCCGCTTGCGCGGATCATCATCTGCCCGGCTTTACGGGCGGCTTTGAAAGCGGTATTTAAAAACGGATTCATGGGTTTTCTTTCTAAATCAGGTAAAATACCGTCCGGCGCATCTGCACCGAACGCAACGTTTGTACGTTTCCGACGTTGTTAAAGAACATTTCAGACGACCTCTCAAGCCCAAAGGCGAAAGGTCGTCTGAAAACAAAAAGATGGCGTATTATACCCGATTCCCGAACAAACCGAAAACAAAACATGACTTCAGCCAAGCCCGAATTGCCCGACTATCTCGGCAACATCCGCATCATCCTCACCCGCACCAGCCATCCCGCCAATATCGGCTCCGCCGCCCGCGCCATGAAAACCATGGGGCTGCATAAACTCACCATTGTCGCCCCGAATTTGATGTCCACGCCGATGACCGGGCAACCGCCCGTTTTCAATCCCGAAAACCCGCAAGATTTCCAACTGCCGGAGGAAAGTTTCATTCTCGCTTCCGGCGCGGCAGACATATTGCACAACGCCGTGATTGCCGCCACGCTCGACGAAGCCCTCGCCGACACCACGCTCGCCTGCGCCCTTACCAGCCGCCGCCGCGAAATCACCGCGCCGCTGCAAACCCCGCGCGAACTGGTTCCCGAATTATTGCAGGCGGCACAACGGGGAGAACAAGTTGCCCTCGTCTTCGGCAACGAAACCTTTGGCTTGAGCATCGAAGAAGTGCAGGCATGCAACCGTCTGATGACCATCAACGGCAACCCCGACTATTTCTCGCTCAACCTCGCCCAAGCCGTTCAGGTCGTGTGTTACGAAATCTTCAGTCAGACCGATATACCCATGACCCACCTGCAACAGAAAGACCACGCCGCCACCCACGAGCAAATCAAAGGCATGGTCGCCCACATGGAAAGCGTCATGGACGATATAGGCTTCTTCAACCGTCGCAACAGCGAACGCCTGATGCGCCGTATGCAAAGCCTGTTCGGCCGCGCTAACACGCAAACCGAAGACATCGACATCCTGCGCGGCTTTTTCAATACCGTCAGCCATCGCTTGAAGAAGAAAGACTGAAAAAGGTCGTCTGAAAAATAAAACTGCACCCTAAAAGTCGGACATCCCATCCAGCTTCGGGTGCAGTTTTAAGACCAAATATATAGTGGATTAAATTTAAATCAGGACAAGGCGACGAAGCCGCAGACAGTACAAATAGTACGGAACCGATTCACTTGGTGCTTCAGCATCTTAGAGAATCGTTCTCTTTGAGCTAAGGCGAGGCAACGCCGTACTGGTTTAAAGTTAATCCACTATACATTACATTTCAAATACCAAGTATTAATTCACTACCTGCATATGTATCAATTCAAACTCAGCAACAAATCTCTAAAAGCATTGGGATCTTTAATAAACGTCATTTCACCGGTTTGCGGAAAGTGAAAGTCTACAAGACGCGACACCCAAAACCGGATACAACCCGCTCTTTGGGCAATCGGGAAATATTCGCGTTCTTCATCAGACAAAGGCCTGATGCTTTCATACCCCCTGATAAAAGCATCTTGCAAGGAACTATCCAGCTTGTTCTCCGCTGTTCTTGCCCAGTCATTGACGGCAATAGCCAGGTCATACATAAAATTTCCGTTGCAGGCATAGTAAAAATCGATAAAGCCTGCCACCTTCTCCCCATCCAATAAAACATTATCCTTAAACAAATCGGCATGGATAATGCCTGAAGGCAGATGATTACCCAGATTACCATCTAAATCAGCAATCTCCTTTTGCAGCAAAGCCGCATCATCTTCACTCAATACTGGCAAAAGCTGACCGCAAGCATCATGCCACCAACGGTCATAACGCGGATTGACCATTTTTTGCGGGAAACTTTGTCCGGCAATATGCATTTTTGCCAACATGGCCCCTGTATTGAAGCATTGCATTTCCGTTGCCCAGCCGGTATCCGAGCCATTCAGGCAAGTAACCAGACAGGCAGGTTTGCCTACCAAGACAGAATCCAGCTTACCATCCTTGCGCACAATCGGAGCAGGACAAGCCACGCCATTGCTACTCAGATGCCGGCTCAATTCCAGAAAAAACGGCAACTCCTCTTGCTTCAATACCTCGAATACCGTTAAAACGTAACGCCCCGTCGTGGTGGTCAAAAAATAATTGCTGTTTGTAATCCCCTGCGCAATTCCCTGCAACGATACAAAACCGCCCAAATCGTATTGGGTCAAAAACGCCCGCATTTCTTCATCAGAAACACTTGTATAGACAGACATAGTGCAAACCTATCAATAGAAAATATAAGGGGCAATCATACCAAAAAATCCTCCTGCCAAACAGGCAAACACCAAGCTCGCGCCATAGTCATAAAAAACAAAAAGCTCGTCTGAAAATATTTTCAGACGAGCTTTTGCTTGTTGATCTCAATTAAGCTTGTTTATGCCAACGCTCGATCGATTCTTTAATGACTTGTTTCGCTTCTTCAACATCACCCCAGGATTCGACTTTGGTCGTACCTGCTTTTTTCAAGTCTTTGTAGTGGTTGAAATGGAATTCGATTTGCTTGATTAATTGTTGCGGCAAATCAGACAATGTTTTGTACGCATTGCCATTGTTGCGGTCATCGGCAGGAACGCAAACGATTTTATCGTCAACCTCGCCATCATCAACAAATTTCATCACGCCGATGACGCGCGCTTCCAAAAAAATGCCGGTAGCCAATGGTTGCTCTGTCACCAGCAATACATCCAATTCATCGCCATCTTCGTCCAAAGTCTGAGGAATAAAACCGTAGTTCGTAGGTTTTGAAAAAATTGAAGGCTCAACACGGTCGAGTTGGAAAGCCGCTAATTTACGGTTCCATTCGATTTTATGGTTGCTGCCCGCAGGAATTTCGTTCACAACATTAATAATGCCGCCATCGACATCGCCCGGTGTCAAGATTTTATTAAAGTCTGCCATTTTGCGCTCCTTATAAACAATTGCAAAAGTTAAACGCCGAAAGTATAACAAACAAAAGACTTTCTGGAAATGTATGGCTTTGCGCCTTGCCCGTGATACCCAAAGTCGTCTGAAAACCTTGAATGCCATGAAGCATAACGATACGCGGCAGCATCGTTCACAAACTTTTTTGATTTTAAATGGATAGCAACAACACAAAATAAAAATCGACTCCTATGACAGAGTCGATTTTTATCAGGCTTAATGCCTATCTATGCTTACAGAGCATCTTTCAATGCTTTACCGGCACGGAATTTAGGAGTTTTAGCAGCAGCAATGGTCAGAGGCTCGCCGGTTTTAGGGTTGCGGCCTTGACGTTCTGCGCGTTCGCCGACGTAGAAAGTACCGAAACCGACCAGAGTTACGGTGTCGCCTTTTTTCAGAGCGTTGGTTACAGCATTGGTAGTGGCATCCAGAGCTTTTTGGGCGGCAGCTTTAGAAATGCCGGCTTCTTGAGCAATTGCTTCGATCAATTCAGACTTATTCACAATCAGTCCCTTCCTATCGTTGAAAATAATGAAATGCCCGAATACTCGGGGCTTCGTACTTTTGAGTACCTTTGCGCTTTATAGCAATTCTGAAAATACCGTGTCAAGCAAAAAATGCGGAATTGCCCTATTTTACAGGCTTTCAAGGCAAACCCGCATCTTTTGCAACACATTTTTTTACAAAATCAGTGTTTGGTCGCTTTCGCCCTTGACTTAGGCTTGGCGGCTTCAACCTGCGCCTCTTCGGTACTTAAAGACGCAACCCAAGGTGTCGGCTGGCTTTCCAAGCCTAAAGCGAGGACTTCGTCTATCCATTTGACCGGATGGATGGTCAGGCCGGTTTTCACGTTTTCAGGGATTTCTTCCAAGTCTTTGACGTTGTCTTTCGGAATCAGGACGTGTTTGATGCCGCCGCGCAAAGCAGCCAACAGTTTTTCCTTCAAACCGCCGATTGGCAAAACTTCGCCGCGCAGGGTGATTTCGCCCGTCATCGCCACATCGGCGCGCACCGGAATTTTGGTAAAGGCAGACACCATCGCCAAGGTCATGGCGATACCTGCACTCGGACCGTCTTTCGGCGTTGCGCCTTCTGGAACGTGAACATGGATGTCTTTTTTCTCGTAAAAATCAGGAGCCAAACCCACTGATTCTGCACGGGAACGGACAACAGACCATGCCGCGGACACAGATTCCTTCATCACGTCGCCTAACTGGCCAGTACACTGGATCACGCCCTTGCCCGGCAACGCCACGGCTTCGACAGTCAGCAATTCGCCACCGACTTCCGTCCACGCCAAACCGGTAACCTGTCCGATACGGTTTTCACTTTCGGCAACGCCGTAATCGAAGCGGCGCACGCCCAAGTAGTCATGCAGGTTTTTCTCATTGACTTTAACTGCCTTAGGCTTGGCTTTGCTGGTTTTCTTGGTTTCAGACGACCTCTTCTTATCTTCGTTCAAGGTAATCTGCATCACCACCTTGCGGCAGATTTTGGCAATCTCGCGATCAAGCGAACGTACGCCGGCTTCACGGGTGTAATAACGGATGATATCGCGTACCGCGCTTTCTTCGACCACCAATTCGCCTTCTTTCACGCCGTTGCGTTTCATTTGTTTCGGCACGAGATACTGCATGGCGATATTGATTTTCTCGTCTTCGGTATAGCCGGACAAACGGATGATTTCCATACGGTCGAGCAACGGAGTCGGGATGTTCAAGCTATTAGATGTGGCGATAAACATCACATCGCTCAAGTCGTAATCCACTTCCGCATAATGATCGGCAAATTTGTTGTTTTGCTCAGGATCGAGCACCTCAAGCAACGCGCTGGCAGGATCGCCTCGGAAGTCGCTGCCCAATTTGTCGATTTCGTCGAGCAGGAACAGTGGATTCTTCACGCCTGCCTTAGCCATGTTTTGCAGGATTTTGCCGGGCATAGAGCCGATATAGGTGCGGCGGTGGCCGCGGATTTCGCTTTCATCGCGCACGCCGCCCAAAGCCATGCGGACGTATTGGCGGCCTGTTGCTTTGGCAATGGATTCGCCCAAAGAGGTTTTACCCACCCCTGGAGGACCGACTAAACATAGAATCGGACCTTTGAGTTTGTCCATACGTTTTTGGACGGCGAGGTATTCCAAAATCCGTTCTTTGACTTTTTCCAAGCCATAGTGGTCGGCGTTTAACACCAAATCAGCTTTGGCAATATCTTTGCTGACGCGGGATTTTTTCTTCCACGGCAGCTCAAGCAAAGTATCGATGTAGTTGCGTACCACGGTTGATTCCGCAGACATAGGCGGCATCATTTTGAGCTTTTTCAGTTCGGACAGGCATTTCTCTTCGGCTTCTTTGGTCATGCCCGCTTCTTTGATTTTTGCTTCCAACGCATCCAGTTCGCCGCGTTCGTCTTCTTCGCCCAATTCTTTCTGAATCGCTTTCACTTGCTCGTTCAGATAATACTCGCGTTGGGATTTTTCCATCTGGCGTTTGACGCGGCCGCGGATGCGTTTTTCGACCTGCATGATGTCCAGTTCGGATTCCAACTGGGCGAGCAGAAACTCCATACGGCCGATAATGCCGAAAGTTTCCAAAATCTGCTGGCGCTGCTCCAGTTTCAACTGCAAATGCGCCGCAATCGTGTCCACCAAACGGCTGTTATCATCGATACCATTGATGGTATTGATAATTTCGGCAGGGATTTTTTTATTTAACTTGGCGTATTGGTCAAACTGGGTAAGCAGCGTGCGACGAATCGCTTCAATATCGGGATTGTCCGCATCCGAATACTCATCGACAGCTTCAACATGGGACAGGAACAACCCGCCGCTCTCTTCAATGGTCAACACTCTGCCGCGTCGGATACCTTCAACCAACACTTTCACTGTGCCGTCAGGCAGCTTCAACACCTGCAAAACCTGCGCGACCGTACCCGTACGGTGCAAATCAGACGCCGTCGGATCTTCGGTATTCGGGTCGATTTGCGCCAGCAAAAACACCGGATCGTCATTCGCCATTGCCGCTTCCAATGCCGCAATGGATTTCGGGCGGCCTACGAACAGCGGCAACACCATGTGCGGATAAACGACGACATCGCGTAAAGGCAGGGTCGCCAATGCACTGTATTCCTCAAAATGTTTTTCTTTTGTCGGCATATTGTTCTCTACTTGGTAATAAATTCGGAATGTCGCTTAAATTGGGATGGAAAAGCGTATTTCAAGACTTGAAAAAGCCGATGTACGCTTCTATTTTTATCAGCAACTTTTTGCGATAAAATACACGCCATTCGGGGTCGTCTGAAAGGCTGGAAACTTTTCAGACGACCTCTCGGCATACAGCACATCAGGAGTCAGCCATGACCGACCAAACCTCACTCATCGAATTCCCCTGCCAATTCCCCATCAAAGTCATGGGCAACGCGCATCCCGAATTTGAAAAAAATATCTTGGAAACCGTCCGCCAACACGCGCCCGATACCGAACCCCACCACATCACCACCCGCCAGAGCAGCAAGGGCAACTATACCAGCGCAACCGTCAAAGTAAACGTCGAAAGCAAAGAGCAACTGGACAAAATCTACCGCGCCCTGACCGATCACGAAATGGTAAAAGTAGTGTACTGATATGAAAATCGTGCATAAAGGCATGGTCGAGTACCAACCGACTTTCGAAGCCATGAAAGCGTTCAACGCAGCCCGCGACGAACATACCGAAGACGAATTATGGGTGGTCGAGCATCCGCCCGTCTTCACGCAAGGCTTGGCGGGCAAACCCGAACACCTCCTGATCCGCGACGACATACCCGTCGTGCAAATCGACCGGGGTGGGCAAATCACCTATCACGGTCCGGGTCAGTTGGTCATCTACACCATGATCAACTTCAAACGCCGAAAAACCAGTGTCCGCAACATCGTCTCCGCGCTTGAAAACAGTATCATCGCCACTTTGGCGGAATACGGCATTGAAGCGGCGGCAGACCCGAAACGCCCCGGCGTTTATGTCGGTGAGCGCAAAATCGCCTCACTCGGTTTGCGCATCAAAGACGGTTCCGTCTATCACGGTCTGGCATTAAACGTAAACATGGACTTAAGCCCGTTTACCCACATCAATCCCTGCGGCTATGCCGGCATGGAAATGACGCAAATCGCGGATTTTGTCCAACCCTGCCCCACCTTGGACGAGGTTGCACAAAAACTGACCGCACACCTCGAGACACAACTCACACCGAAAGCGAACAATTAATGAGCGAAATCAAAGTTGACGATCCCAAACGCGGCGTCAAACTCAAAGGCGCGGACAAAACCGCCCGCATCCCTATCAAAGTCGTCCCCCTTCAGGAAAAACTGAAAAAGCCCGAATGGATACGTGCCAAACTGCCGTCACGCAAATTCTTTGAAATCAAAGACATTTTGCGTGAGCAAAAAATGCACACCGTTTGTGAAGAAGCCTCCTGCCCGAATATCGGCGAATGTTTCAGCAAAGGCACAGCAACCTTCATGATTATGGGCGACATTTGTACCCGCCGCTGCCCGTTCTGCGACGTGGGACACGGCCGCCCGAATATGCTTGACCCCGACGAACCGAAAAACCTCGCAGAATCCGTCAAGGCTATGAACCTGCGTTACGTCGTCATCACCTCCGTTGACCGCGACGACCTGCGCGACGGCGGCGCACAGCATTTCGCCGACTGCATCAAAGCCATCCGCGAAACCAGTCCGAACACCAAAATCGAAATTCTCGTTCCCGACTTCCGCGGCCGCTTGGACATCGCACTGAAAATCCTTGCCGAAACCCCGCCCGACGTGATGAACCACAATTTGGAAACCCATCCGAGCCTGTATAAAAAAGCCCGTCCGGGTGCCAACTATCAGCACTCCCTCGACCTGTTGCGCCGCTACAAAGAAATGATGCCGCACATCCCGACCAAATCCGGCATCATGGTCGGCTTGGGCGAAACAGACGAAGACGTGCGCGAAATCATGCGCGATATGCGGGCGCACAATATCGAGATGATTACCATCGGCCAGTACCTCCAGCCTTCAGACGGACACTTGCCTGTCTTGCGCTATGTCACGCCCGACCAGTTCAAAATCTTTGAAAAAGAAGCATACGAACTGGGCTTCACCAACGCCGCCATCGGCGCCATGGTCCGCTCAAGCTACCATGCCGACGAGCAGGCTGCCGAAGCATTGCGCGAAAGTCATGGCGGCGGTTGCGGTCATCACTGATAACAAAAGGTCGTCTGAAAATTTTCAGACGACCTTTTTTCAAACAAGCGGTTTGGGCTTATACGTCATACGTTCCCATTACGCTTGCGCTGTCCAAGATATGTCCCTGCATGGCGAAATGCAGGTCGTTGAAGCGGAAGCCACGCGGCAGGTTTAATACGGTATCGAGTGCGTAAACGATGAGTTCGTAGCGGTGGCGGCAGTTGGGCGGATACATGCCGCCGTAGCCTGTGGCTTCTTCGATGTCCAACTTGCCCAACAGGCTCGCCCAACTGTTTGCACCTTGCGTATAGTCGGTGGCGGTCAGGCTTTCGTTTTCGGCGACGGAGGTACGCTTGAGGTCGGCAATCAGCCAGTGTGTCCACACGAATCCGCTGGCGGTAATGGCGTCTTTGTCTTCCAAAACGACGGCAAAGGATTTCGTGCCTTCGGGCGCACCGCTGATTTCAAAAGGGATGGAGTAAGTCGGCATGTTGTTCGGACTGAACTGGCTGCCGCGTTTGCCGTATTTGTCTTCAAATTCGCCGTTAGCAATGGCTGAAGTCGTTACCTGCATAGTGTTCTCCTGTGGGGTTGGGAAAGGGGTCGTCTGAAAAAGGAAGGCTTGTTCAGACGGCGGGTGGATTGTCCGGTTTGCTATGGCTGCTGTTTTCAGACGACCTGTTTTTATACCTGCCAGTCTATCGGCGTTATCCCGTTTTCCTGCAAATAGGCATTGGCGCGGGAGAAGTGTTTGCAGCCGAAGAAACCGCGATAGGCGGACAGCGGCGAGGGGTGCGGCGCGCTGAGGACAAGATGGCGGCTGCGGTCGATAAACGCGCCTTTTTTCTGCGCGTGGCTGCCCCAAAGCATGAAGACAACATGTTCTCGGTTTTGGTTGATTTGGTTGACCACCTCGTCGGTAAAGCGTTCCCAGCCCAATGTCGCATGGGAATGCGCCTGCCCCGCGCGGACGGTCAAGACGGTATTGAGCAGTAAAACGCCCTGCTCCGCCCAATGTTGCAGATAGCCGTGTTGCGGGATACGGAAGCCTTCGATGTCGTCCGCCAACTCTTTGTAAATATTGACCAACGAGGGCGGGACGGCTATGCCTTCACGGACGGAAAACGCCAAACCGTGCGCCTGCCCTGCGCCGTGATACGGGTCCTGCCCCAAAATAACGACTTTGACGTTACCAAATTCGGTTGCCTTAAAGGCGTTGAACACATCTTCGGCAGGCGGATAGATAATCCGCCCCATGCCGCGCTCTTTTTTAACGGTTTCGATGATGTGTTGGAAATAGAGTTCGGACTTTTCCGAGCCGATTGCTTCGTGCCAAGTTTGCATATTGATGCCTTCATGATCGTGAAAAATGATTATAACGCAGCAAAATGGAGATGACGCCTTTTCTGCCGACCTTCCATTTCCTCCTGACGCATCAAATAAAATATTGTCATGATTGAATTGTCAGTCAGCCGTTGTGCCGTTATGATTGAGCCTGTCCCACCCGAATCTTAAGGAATCTATATGACTACTTGGTTTATCGTTGCCGCCGCCGTCCTGATTGTCGAGCTGTTTGTCGGTACTGTATATCTCTTGGTTGTCAGCGCGGCTTTGTTCGGCGCGGGATTGGTGTATTGGCTGACCGGTAATAATTCGATTGCTGTTGCTGCGGCAGCCGTTTTGTCCGCCGCTGGTATCTGGCTGGTACACGGCAAGTTCAAAAAAACTGCGCCTCGTCAGGAGCTGAACGATGATTTGGACATCGGACAGACCGTTCATATCCTCCAGCGCCTTCACGGCGATTGCTATGAAGTTGCTTATCGGGGAACACACTGGCAGGCGCAGGCTGAAAATGCCGATGCCGTTCAGACGACCTCTACCGCCGTGATTACCGGTAAAAACGGTAATGTTTTACTCATTCGTTTAAATTGATTGATAAAATTGAAAGGAGCATCATGGGCGAATTGATTACCCTTCCTGAAAATATTCATCTATTAATATTAATCTTTGCTCTCACCGCATAAGGAAAAAACAATGGAATTTTTATACAGTTTCCCCGTCATCCTGTTGCTTGTCGTCGTAATTTTCGGCTTCAAAGCCTTTATCGTCGTGCCGCAGCAGGAAGTTTACGTCGTTGAACGCCTCGGCAGATTTCACAACGCGCTGACCGCCGGTCTGAACATCCTGATTCCTTTCGTTGACCGCGTCGCCTACCGCCACTCTCTCAAAGAAGTGCCTTTAGACGTTCCCAGCCAAGTTTGTATCACCCGCGACAACACTCAGCTTACCGTTGACGGCATCATCTATTTCCAAGTAACCGATCCGAAACTGGCTTCCTACGGCTCCAGCAACTACATCATGGCGATTACCCAGCTCGCCCAAACCACGCTGCGTTCGGTTATCGGTCGTATGGAGTTGGACAAAACGTTTGAAGAACGCGACGAAATCAACAGTATCGTCGTTTCCGCGCTCGACGAAGCGGCAGGCGCATGGGGTGTGAAAGTATTGCGTTACGAAATCAAAGACTTGGTTCCGCCGCAAGAAATCCTGCGTTCTATGCAGGCGCAAATTACCGCCGAACGTGAAAAACGTGCCCGCATCGCCGAATCCGAAGGTCGCAAAATCGAGCAAATCAACCTTGCCAGCGGTCAGCGCGAAGCGGAAATCCAACAGTCCGAAGGTGAAGCGCAAGCCGCCATCAACGCGTCAAACGGTGAAAAAATCGCCCGCATCAACCGCGCACAAGGTGAAGCCGAAGCCCTGCGTCTGGTTGCCGAAGCAAACGCCGACGCCATCCGCAAAATTGCCGAGGCGGTCCGCGCAGAGGGCGGCTCTGAAGCCGTCAATCTGAAAGTCGCCGAACAATATGTCGAAGCATTCAGCAATTTGGCAAAAGAAAGCACCACACTGATCATGCCCGCCAACGTCGCCGACATCGGTAGCCTGGTTTCAGCCGGACTGAAGATTGTCGACGGCAACAAAGCGGCAAAATAAACCTTTCGTTTTGCCACGAGGTCGTCTGAAAACGAGTGCAATGCGTTTCGCTATAATAAGTAGCGAATTTCGCTAAACCGTTTTTCAGACGACCTTTATTCACATGATGGCAGACTGAATGCCCATCTGACCAAGCTTCAATATAGTGGATTAAATTTAAATCAGGACAAGGCGACGAAGCCGCAGACAGTAC
>CALDNV010000387.1:0-1546 GCA_937914605.1 uncultured Neisseria sp. | reverse complement strand
TAGTACGGCAAGGCGAGGCAACGCCGTACTGGTTTAAAGTTAATCCACTATATTATCCGAACCATACAGACATCACCAATCAGGAAACCATCATGATTAAAACCATGACCTTTGCCATTTTACATTTCGCCACCGCGTTTGGCGTTGCCTATATTTTGACCGGCAGCATCGGCATCTCAAGCGCAGTCGCGCTGGTCGAGCCGCTTGCCAACACCGTCGTTTTCTATTTCCACGAAAAAGCATGGCGACGTTACGAAAAAAGTAAAACCGTGAAACAGGAATGGACTACGCCGCTGCACCATTGTGGATAAGTTTTACTAAAGGTCGTCTGAAAACGGGCTAGGGTATATTGTTTCTTATTAGTAAATATTATTTCAATAAAATAGATATTCATTAATCAAAACGAAATTAATAAAATACTTTCCATCGCTTGAACGCCTACACAGTTCATCTTAATACTCAACATCATAAGGAAAGTAATCATGAAAAAAGCACTCTTCGCCTCCCTCATCGCCGTTGCCGCCGCCGTATCTTTCGCTGACAGCCGCATTCCTGAATGGAACCATGCCAACGACTCCGGCCCCATTCCGGGCTTAACCAAAGTCGAATATCACGACGCGCACGATATGCGCAAGGATGATGACCGCGTGAAATTCACCGCACCTGCCACAGGCGTGCGCGAAATCACCGACATCGGCTATAACGACACCTATGCCCGCTCATTACAAAACGGCTCAAATTGATTGCCAAGCGGTTGACGATAAGTTGAAAGGTCGTCTGAAACGTATCCACTCGTTTTCAGACGACCTTTTGCTTTATCGGAAACGGCAGCTATGATACCCTTCAGCGCGGAATATCGAAGAGTCGATATTGTTAACTGATTGAAAACGCTATGAAAGGATAAAATATGAGCGGTTTGATTATTGAAGATTTGCAGGAAGGCCACGGCAAAGAGGCCGTGAAAGGCAAAGAAATTACCGTGCATTACACCGGTTGGCTGGAAGACGGCACCAAATTCGACTCCAGCCTCGACCGCCGTCAGCCGCTGACGATTACGCTGGGCGTGGGTCAGGTCATTCAAGGCTGGGACGAAGGTTTCGGCGGCATGAAAGAAGGTGGCAAACGCAAGCTGACCATTCCCGCCGAAATGGGCTACGGCGCACGCGGCGCGGGCGGTGTGATTCCGCCTAACGCAACGTTGGTGTTTGAAGTAGAGCTGTTGAAAGTTTATGAATAATGCCTGACGGCGTCAGGATGAATTTTCTGCATTGAACTGAGCGAAAGGTCGTCTGAAAACCGAATGTTGAGGTTTTCAGACGACCTTTTTGTTTAATCCAAGCGGGTTGGGACAAACCAAGTTGGTAGCATGGGCTTTGCCCGCGAAATCTATCGTTTAACCATTCATGTCAGACAATAATCTCATTTACTTTCATCTCGTGGGCAAAGCCCACGCTACTCGTTGCGGCAACAGCAACTTGTCCCTTCCCCCGTCCGGCGGGGGAAGGCTAGGATGGGGGTGGTTCTATGGCTGTCTCTTATACACATC
>CALDNV010000386.1:0-2128 GCA_937914605.1 uncultured Neisseria sp. | reverse complement strand
CGCATCAATATGTCCAAGACCCGCCAAGGCTTTTAACTCAATATTGGGATAAAACTCTGCTTCGGTGGATTTAACCGTATGCAGCTTAGATTCCAATAATGATTTTTGTGCCGCGATATCCGGTCGGGCAGCTAACAAATCCGCATGGATTCTATTCACAGGCACAACAGGAACCACCCCCATCCTACCGGGTTCTTGTTCGGAAAGTGCTCCCGGCACGTTACCGCTCAATACTGCCAAGGCATGTCGGACTTTGGCAATCTGTTGTTCCAATGACGTTTTTTCCAACTGAAGTTGCTGACTTGCCAATTCAAGCGGGTACAATGATTGTGCGGGCATCAGGTTTGCATGGATTCTGCGCGAGACCAATTGCTGCATTTTCTCTGACAGATTGATACGTTCCTGCACAAGAGCCTGACGCTCGCTCAAAGCCTGCCAAATAAAATATTGCTTGGTTACCGCGTTCGCCAGCTCAATCCGTGCCTGATGGGCTTCATACAGAATTGCCTGACGGCGTCCCAAAACCGCTGCAATCTGCTCACGGTTTTTTCCCCAAAAATCGAATGTCCAACTTCCCTGTACTGCCGCGTTTGCCAACAATAATGTATGGTCGGTATCGATACGGGAAGATGCGGGCTTGGGTGCAACATACATTCCAACCCCGCGCGCGGACATACCGATTTGCGTTTTGCCGGCGGCTTCGGTTATTCCCAGCTGCGCTTGTGCTTGCTCGAAACGCGCCTTGGCAATACGCAAATCCGTTGATGTCTGGATAGCTTGTGCAACCAGTTGATTCAGTTTGTTATCTTTTAATTGCAACCACCATCCGTCTTGAATGAGGTATGCCGACTTACCATCGGGCAAAGAATACACCGTTGGTTCTTCCAACGGTGCTTGTTTACCAAACTGCGCACAAGCTGCAAGTACAGATACTGCGATAATGCAGATGCCCCGTTTGGCAATATTTGATTTCATGGCAGACTCCATTTTTTTACTTTTATCCCTGCCACAATTCTTACTGCATCAGATCAGCTGTCCAAACGGTTCAACAGCTTGCCCAACAGATTTTGCAACTGGGTATAATCCTCATTGGTAAAATCTTCCCAAGCTTCGCCGCTCTTACTGGAAATTTGCGGCCATACTTGTTGGATAAAAGACTCACCTTCCTGTGTCAATTTTAACACAATCTGGCGACGGTCTTGCTGGTTGATATGACGACCTACCCATCCCCGTTCTACCATCTCATCGGAAAGACGGGTCGCACTGGTACGCGTCAAATCCATCAAGTCGCTCAAACGCGAAGGAAGGATTTCGCTTTTAGGGCTGACGTAAACCGCCATCAAAGCGAACCATAAATTCTCGTTGATACCGAAAGTTTTCAAATTTTCATTGAGATGACTACTTAGACGTTCGGTTGTTACCCGTAACAGACGCCCTGTTCTTACCTGTTGTTCTGAAAATTCAGGCAGGCGATCGGAAAGTTGGCGCAGCGCGTTGACCAAGTCGGTTTGTGAAAAACTCATTATAAATATCCTCTTCTTAAATTTATTGGCTGTTTCTGCTGCAAATCAGAACAAATAATGACAATCTCATTTGCCTCAAAATACCAAATACTTATTCAATGCCGCTATACTAATTCAACTGATTATTTTCCGAATGAAAATCTGACAATCGGTCCAAGAAGATAACAAGTGGCGTTTTTTATGCATAAGTCATCTAATTTGTATGTAATTCCGAATTCTTACTCTACAAAATCAGTATTCAGAAAGGATAGATTTGTGGTTACCGACAACTTAATTTATTGTTTATATTGAAAACCCCATAATTTATTAGAGAGATGGCGCTTCTCCTTAGTTCTATAACTCAAAACATGACTTTTGAGATACTACTGAAAACACTTCAAAAAAATTTTAACTTTTACGATTAATGCGAAAAAATTAACTAGAAAAATCATAAATTTAAAAATCAGTTTAAATTCAATCCGCATTGCTTTGCAAAGGCATTACCGCCACATCAAAACATCCGCGCCCACCTATCATTTTTTTTGCATTTCCAACCCAGCGTTCAACCGCTAAATATAGTGGATTAACTTTAAATCAGGACAAGGCGACGAAGCCGCAGACAGTAC
>CALDNV010000385.1:0-1873 GCA_937914605.1 uncultured Neisseria sp. | reverse complement strand
GGGTATGATGAGCCACCTCGACCAAGAAAAAGAACGTAAAACCTACGTCTTCGTCCTGCTCGGCATCGCCTACTGCGCCAGTATCGGCGGTTTGGGTACTGTGGTCGGTTCGCCGCCGAACATGATCGCCGCCAAAGCCCTGAATCTGGACTTCGTCGGCTGGATGAAGCTCGGCCTGCCGATGATGCTGTTGATTCTGCCCTTGATGCTGTTTTCCATGTACGTCATCCTCAAGCCCAATCTGAACGAACGCGTCGAAGTCAAAGCCGAGTCTATCCCTTGGACGCTGCACCGTGTAATCGCGCTGTTGATTTTCTTGGCTGCTGCCGTGGCTTGGGTATTCAGCTCCAAAATCAAAGAAGCGTTCGGCATTTCCAACCCCGATACCGTCATCGCCCTGATCGCCGCTGTCGCCGTCGTCGTATTCGGCGTGGCGCAATGGAAAGAAGTCGCCCGTAACACCGACTGGGGTGTATTGATGCTCTTCGGCGGCGGCATCAGCTTGAGCGCGCTGCTGCAATCTTCCGGCGCATCCGAAGCCTTGGGTCAGCAGGTGGCTACCACTTTCACCGCCGCGCATCCGCTGCTGGTGATTTTCGTAGTCGCCACCTTCATCATCTTCCTGACCGAGTTCACCAGTAACACCGCCTCCGCCGCGCTGCTTGTACCTATTTTCGCCAGCATCGCCACGCAAATGGGGCTGCCCGAACAAGTCTTGGTATTCGTCATCGGCATCGGCGCATCTTGCGCGTTCATGCTGCCGGTTGCCACGCCGCCCAACGCGATTGTGTTCGGTACAGGCTTGATTAAGCAACGCGAAATGATGAACGTCGGCTTGCTGCTGAACGTCCTCTGTATCGTATTGGTTGCGCTGTGGGCTTATTTCATCCTGATGTAAACCCGTAAAACCATAACCACAAGGTCGTCTGAAAGAATATTTTTCAGACGACCTTGAAGTTTTTCCGCACAGCACCATTTGTAAAAAGATTCTTAACGAAAGGAAACCCATGATTATCCTGCACACCAACAAAGGCGACATCAAAATCGAACTTGACTTCGACAAAGCCCCCGTTACCGCCAAAAACTTCGAGCAATACGTCAAAGACGGCTTCTACGACGGCGTAATCTTCCACCGCGTCATCAAAGGCTTCATGATTCAAGGCGGCGGCATGGACGAGAACATGAACGAAAAAGAAACGCGCGATCCGATTCAAAACGAAGCGTCCAACGGCCTGCCCAACGAGAAATACACCATCGCCATGGCGCGCACCTCCGACCCGCATTCCGCCAGCGCGCAATTCTTCATCAACACCGCCGACAACGCCTTCCTGAACTTCCGTTCTAAAGAACTGTACGGCAAAACCGTCGTCCAAGACTGGGGCTACGCCGTATTCGGCAAAGTGGTCGATGGTTTTGACGTGGTCGATGCCATCGAAGGCGTCGCCACCAAACGCCACGGCTACCACGACGATGTACCGACCGAACCTGTCGTCATCACCAAAGCCGAAGTGGTATAAATTCGACTCGTTACATCCCATAACGCAAAAAGCAGCCTGAAACGGGCTGCTTTTTTATTGGGCAAATATTTGAACGCAATCCGCCGCGCTTGTTTTCAGACGACCTCTGATATCGAAACCGTCGCCTACGGATTCAAACCCGCTTTGCCCCATCTCAAAAGACGATTTATAGTGGATTATAGTGGATTAAAATAAAAATGAGACAAGGCGGCAACACCCGCCGTGTACGGGTAGTACATAGGGACGTTGGCAACGCCGTATCATTGCAATTTTAATCCACTATAAATTTAAATCAGGACAAGGCGACGAAGCCGCAGACAGTACAGACAGTACGGAACCGATTCACTTGGTGCTTC
>CALDNV010000384.1:0-16530 GCA_937914605.1 uncultured Neisseria sp. | reverse complement strand
ACTGTCTGCGGCTTCGTCGCCTTGTCCTGATTTAAATTTAATCCACTATATCAATAAATTATCGAAAATCTGAAAGAAGGCTGAGACAGGGCTGGTATATTAAAAATCGATTTTAAAACCATTTGGTTTATTGCCTGCTCACCCACTATTTCTATTGAAATAGAAACGATGAACAGGCAATCGTTCAGCCAATATTCTTAATATCGTGAAACCCATTGTTTCAGACGACCCTGCCAATCCATTGGCTTCTTTAATTCAGAAACTTGATTTACGCTTCGCCACCTTCAGTATCCGATACGGCGTTCTCGGCTTCATTGCCTTCCGGATTTTCTACTTCGGGATTTTCATCTTCCGCTTCTTCGGCAACACGTTCTAGCGATACCAAGGTTTCGCCTTCGTCCAGATTAATCAGGCGAACGCCTGCTGCGGCGCGGCCGGTTTCGCGGATTTGTTCGACTTTGGTGCGGATGAGGACGCCGCCGCTGGTAATCAGCATCAGGTCATCGGTTTCGCCGACTAGGGTTGCGGCGACCAAATCGCCGTTGCGCTCGCCGGTGTTGATGGCGATATTGCCTTGTCCACCTTTGTTTTTGCGGCTGTAATCGGCAATCGGGGTACGTTTGCCGTAGCCGTTGGCGGTGGCGGTCAGCACTTGCAAATCGCTTTGAGCGGCTTCGGGGGCAAAGGTAATCAGGCTGACGATTTTGCCGTCGGCAGGCAGGCGCATACCGCGCAGGCCGCCGCTGCCGCGACCGGACGGACGCACACCGTGTTTGCCGCTTGGCAGGGCATTTTCGTTGTCGGCGGTTTCGTCTTCGAGGTCGTCTGAAATCTCGGTTTCGATGTCGGCATCTTCCGCTTCGTCGTTGCCGGATTTTTCCCAGTATTCGTTAAAGCGGATGGCTTTACCCAAGTTGGAAAACAGCATGATGTCGTCCGAGCCGCTGGTTTGGGCTGCGCCGACGAGGTAATCGCCTTCTTTAAGCGCGATGGCTTTGATGCCTTGGCTGCGGACGTTTTTAAAGGCGGAAAGCTGGACTTTTTTCACCATGCCTTGTGCGGTGGCGAAGAAGACGTATTGGTCTTCGGGGAATTCGCGCACGGCGAGGATGGCGCTGACTTTTTCGCCTTCTTCCAACTGGATGACGTTGTTAATCGGACGGCCGCGGCTGTTGCGTCCGCCTTCAGGCAGTTTGTAAACCTTAATCCAGTGGCACTTGCCGAGATTGGTGAAACACATCAAATAGTCATGCGTGTTCGCAACGAACAGGGTTTCGATGAAGTCTTCGTCTTTGGTGGCCGCCGCCTGTTTACCGCGCCCGCCGCGACGCTGCGCCTGATAGTCGGTGGTCGGCTGGGTTTTGATATAGCCGCCATGTGTCAGGGTAACGACCATTTCGCGTTGCGGAATCAGGTCTTCATCGGCAATGTCGCCGCCGAACGGGTTGATTTCGCTGCGGCGTTCGTCGCCGAAATTGGTTTTGGTTTCTTCCAATTCTTCGCGGATAATTTGGGTGATGCGTTCCGGTTTCGCCAAAATGTCCAAATAGTCGATGATTTTTGCCATGATGGTTTTGTAATCGCCGACAATTTCTTCTTGGTCGAGGCCGGTCAGGTTGCGCAGGCTCATGCGCAGGATGGCGTCGGCTTGGATTTCGCTCAGATAATAGCCTTGTTCCTGCAAGCCTAGGTTGGCGGGCAGGCCTTCGGGACGCGCCATACGCAGGTCGAGGTCGGTACGGCTCAGCATGTCTTCCACCAAACCGCTGCGCCATGCGCGGGACAACAGTTTTTCTTTGGCTTCAGGCGCGTCGGCGGATTCTTTAATCAATCGAATCATCTCGTCGATATTGGACAGGGCGACGGCTTTACCTTCGGCGATATGCCCTTCATGACGCGCTTTTTTCAGGCGGAACAGGGTGCGGCGGGTAACGACTTCGCGACGGTGGCGCAGGAATTCCGCCAGAATCTGTTTCAGGTTCAACAGGCGCGGCTGACCGTCAACCAAAGCAACCATGTTGATGCCGAAGCTGTCTTGAAGCTGGGTGAGTTTGTAGAGTTGGTTTAAAACGACTTCGGCGTTTTCGTTACGTTTCAATTCGATAACGACGCGCATACCGGATTTGTCGGATTCGTCGCGCAGGTCGGATACGCCTTCCAACGTTTTTTCGCGCACCAGTTCGCCGATTTTTTCCACCAGCTTGGCTTTGTTCACCTGATACGGAATTTCGTCGATGATAATGGCTTCGCGTTCGCCGTTTTTGCCTATGGGTTCGATATGGGTTTTACCGCGCATGACGACGCGGCCGCGGCCGGTTTTATAGCCTTCGCGCACGCCGCTCAAGCCGTAGATGGTTGCGCCGGTCGGGAAATCGGGCGCTTGCAGGATGTTGATTAATTCGTCGATTTCGGTTTCGGGTTCATCCAAAAGACGCAAACAGGCGTTGATGGTGTCGGTGAGGTTGTGCGGCGGAATGTTGGTCGCCATACCGACGGCAATACCGGACGAGCCGTTGACCAACAGCGCGGGGAAGCGGGTCGGCAACACCAGCGGCTCGTGTTCGCTGCCGTCGTAGTTCGGGCCGAAATTGACGGTTTCTTCTTCGATGTCCGCCAGCATTTCGTGGGCAATTTTCGCCATGCGGATTTCGGTATAACGCATCGCCGCGGCGCCGTCGCCGTCAACCGAACCGAAGTTGCCCTGACCGTCGATTAAGACGTAGCGCATCGAGAAATCCTGCGCCATGCGCACGATGGTGTCGTAAACCGCGGAATCGCCGTGCGGATGGTATTTACCGATCACGTCGCCGACGATACGCGCCGACTTTTTGTAGGCGGCGTTCCAGTTGTTTTTCAGCTCGTGCATGGCGTAAAGCACGCGGCGGTGCACCGGCTTCAAACCGTCGCGCACATCGGGCAGCGCGCGGCCGACAATCACGCTCATGGCGTAATCGAGATAGCTTTTGCGCATTTCGTCTTCAAGGCTGACGGGCAGGGTTTCGAGTGCGAATTTATGGTCGTTGCGGATAGTTGCGTCGGTCATGGTTTTCTTTATTTCGTATGGCAAAAATAGATGGGAATTTTAGCATAAAACCGTGCTTTCGGGCTTTTTGCATCCCTTTCGAATCATATGGCGAATAAACTGATTTTTTGCCACAACTACCGCACTGTCCGTACCGTCCGCGGCTTGTTGCTTTAATGGTTGTCTGCTATTCCTACCTGCCCATATAAAAAGGTCGTCTGAAAACTTAAACTATGGTTTTCAGACGACCTTTTACTATTTTAAGTAATCCTTTACGGAGCGGTTTGTTCCAACTCAAGCGCGGCGGCAAGCAGTGACAGACGCGCCATTACGCCGTAAACGTAGAGACGGTTGTGTTCATTGTCTACATCGCAGTCTTTTTCGGAGCGCGGCATACCGAGCGAGTCCCATTGTTCGAATACGCGTTTGCAGGCTTCGGGGGCTTCTTGGGAATTGTCGCCGCTGCCGGTGGGAATGCTGTTGGACAGCGGGACGAACACCATGCCGCCGGCGTTGAGGTTTTCGTCCGCACCACGCCCTTCGTGTACGCGGAAGAAGCCGCCGATAACGAAACGGTCCATCATATAAACGACGGGTTCGCACACGGCGCCGTTCATGGTTTCATAGGTATAAATGCCTTCTTGGACAATCACTTCGCTGACTTCCAAGCCTTCTTTCACTTTCGCCATTTTGTTGCGGTTTTTGCGGTTCAATCCGCGCACTTCGTCGGCGGATTTGACGCTCATTACGCCCATGCCGTAAGTACCTGCGTCGGCTTTGACAATCACGAAAGGCTGGTCGGTAATGCCCAATTCGTCATATTTGGCTTGAATTTTCGCCAGCACGCGTTCTACCGCTTCCGCCAACGCATCTTCGCCTTCGCGCTCTTGGAAGTCCAAACCGCCGATTTTTTCGAAATACGGGTTAATCTGCCATTCGTCGATGTCAATCAGCTTGGCAAATTCGGCGGCAACTTGGTTGTATGCGCTGAAATGTTCTGTTTTGCGGCGCGTCGTCCAACCGCCGTGCAGCGGAGGCAATACAGTTTGGCTGATGTCTTTGAGAATATCGGGAACACCGGCGGACAAATCGTTGTTCAGCAAGACGACGCAAGGCGAGAAGCCGTCTGCAAGATGGACGCGCTCGCGGGTACGCAATAAAGGTTCCAGCAGGATTTTGTCGCCCAACGCGGTTTCAAATTCGGTTGGTTCGGTAACTTCCGGATTCAGGCTACCCAAACGGACTTCATACCCTGCCGAGCGCAAAATCTCGCTGAGTGCGTAAACGTTTTGCAGGTAGAACGTGTTGCGGGTATGGTTTTCGGGAATAATCAATACGGATTTTGCCGTTTCGCAGGCACGCTGTACCGCGTCTTGCGCCGCCACTGCCGCCAGCGGGATGAAATTCGGATTCAGGTTGTTGAAGCCGCCGGGGAATAAGTTCATATCAATAGACGAAATTTTGTAACCGGCATTGCGGATGTCGACCGAACCGTAAAACGGCGGGCGGTGCGCGTTCCATTGCGAACGGAACCATGCTTCGATTTTGGCGTGGTTGCACAAGATTTTCGCTTCAAACGCCTGAAGTTGCGACAGATGTTCGGCAGCCATAACCGGTAATTTCATTCTCTATACCTCTGTTGTCGGATGTGGGATACGGATGGAAATAATAGTGCTTTTTTAGGCGGTACGACAAGCATTGTTTCAAATAAAATACCTCTTTTTGTCAACAATTCTACAATTTGTCTAATTTTTGAAAGTTATTTTTAGGTTTTTATGTGAAAAAGTAGGAATTAGACAAATTTCTATTGCACTGCCCCTGTAAAAAGCCTAAAATCCGCCCATCAAAACAAACCATCTACTCCTATTATTAATAAGCAAAGATAACCCATCATGAGCGCACAAACCCTCTACGACAAACTCTGGAACAGCCACGTCGTCCGCGAAGAAGAAGACGGCACTGTCCTACTCTACATCGACCGCCATTTAGTGCACGAAGTTACCAGCCCGCAGGCGTTTGAAGGTCTGAAAATGGCGGGACGCAAGCTGTGGCGTATCGACAGCGTCGTCTCCACCGCCGACCACAACACCCCGACCGGCGATTGGGACAAAGGCATCCAAGACCCGATTTCCAAGCTGCAAGTCGATACTTTGGACAAAAATATTAAAGAATTCGGCGCACTCGCCTACTTCCCGTTTATGGATAAAGGTCAGGGCATCGTTCATGTCATGGGACCGGAACAAGGCGCGACCCTGCCCGGCATGACCGTTGTCTGCGGCGACTCGCACACCTCTACCCACGGCGCGTTCGGTGCGCTGGCACACGGTATCGGTACTTCCGAAGTCGAACACACCATGGCGACCCAGTGCATTACCGCGAAAAAATCCAAATCCATGCTGATTGCCGTTGAAGGTCGTCTGAAACCGGGCGTTACCGCCAAAGACGTCGCCCTCTACATCATCGGACAAATCGGCACGGCAGGCGGTACGGGCTACGCCATCGAGTTCGGCGGCGAAGCCATCCGCAGCCTCTCTATGGAAGGCCGCATGACCCTGTGCAACATGGCGATTGAAGGCGGCGCACGCTCCGGCATGGTTGCCGTCGATCAAACCACCATCGACTATGTCAAAGACAAACCCTTCGCACCCAAAGGCGAAGCATGGGACAAAGCCGTCGAATACTGGCGCACGCTGGTTTCCGACGAAGGCGCGGTATTCGACAAAGAATACCGTTTCAAAGCCGAAGACATCGACCCGCAGGTAACATGGGGCACATCGCCCGAAATGGTTTTGGACATCAGCGGCAAAGTACCTAACCCCGCCGAAGAAACCGATCCCGTCAAGCGCAGCGGCATGGAACGCGCCCTCGAATACATGGGTTTGCAAGCCGGCACGCCGCTGAACGAAATCCCCGTCGATATCGTATTCATCGGCTCCTGCACCAACAGCCGCATCGAAGATTTGCGCGAAGCCGCCGCCGTCGCCAAAGGCCGTAAAAAAGCCGACAACGTACAGCGCGTGTTAATCGTTCCCGGCTCCGGCTTGGTCAAACGGCAGGCGGAACAGGAAGGTTTGGACAAAATCTTCATCGATGCCGGTTTCGAATGGCGCGAACCGGGCTGCTCGATGTGCCTCGCCATGAACGCCGACCGCCTCACTCCGGGTCAACGCTGCGCCTCCACTTCCAACCGCAACTTCGAAGGCCGCCAAGGCAACGGCGGACGCACGCACCTGGTCAGCCCCGCTATGGCTGCCGCCGCTGCGGTAAACGGTAAATTTACCGACATCCGTACCATGGCATAATCTTTCAGACGACCTTGCATAACCACAAAAGGCCGGCTGTAACCACCATCTCCGCGCAAAGGAGATTCTCCAACTCTTAAATCAAGGAATCCGATGATGAACAAACTGTTGATAACAACCCTGGCTGCCCTTACCCTGTCTGCCTGCTCCAGCACTTGGTCCGGAGCGAAAGATGACGCCAGCCGCAACTGGGATAAAACAGAAAACGCTGCCGAGCGCGGCTGGGATAAAACCAAAGCTGCCGTAAAAAAAGGCGGTAACGCCGTTGGCCGCGGCATGACCCATGTCGGCGAAAAAATTGAAGAAGCTACTGAATAAACTGCTATCTTCACACAAGGCTGCCTAAAATATATTTTCAGGCAGCCTACTACGCAAATAATAAGAGTTATAAAAACCTTTACTCAAACCACCGTTTATATTCATGTAACTCAGCATTTTTTCATTTATACAGACTATTGCCTTTTGTGAAGATGCCGAATATTATTAGTAACACAGTAACACAGACTGTACTTTTCAAATTATTAGGAGCTTCAAATGAAAAAATTCGCCCTCATTGCTTTGACCGCTATGACCTTGCTGTCTGCCTGCAACACCATTTCCGGTATGGGCAAAGATGTCAGCGCCGCCGGTAACGCAGTCAGCGGTTCCGCTGAGTCTGTAAAAAATTACTAATCCAAAATCCAATTTTGCGCAGGAATCCATACATGAAGAAATTTGCCCTAATTGCACTGACCGCGATGACCTTGCTCTCTGCCTGCAACACTATTTCAGGCGTAGCTAAAGACGTCAGCGCCGCCGGTACTGCTGTCAGCAACACCGCTGAAAATGTCAAAACCTACTGACTAAACAAAATTTAAACGTAAATGCCCCGGGAATCGGGGCATTTTATAATCCTCGACAAACGAAAAAGTACAGAACATGAAAGCCTTTACCAAAATCACCGCCATCGTCGCCCCGCTCGACCGCAGCAACGTCGACACCGATGCCATCATCCCCAAACAATTTTTAAAATCCATCAAACGAAGCGGCTTCGGTCCCAATGCCTTCGACGAATGGCGTTATCTCGACCACGGCGAACCGGGCATGGACAACAGCAAACGCCCGTTGAACCCCGATTTCTCGCTGAACCAACCGCGTTACCAAGGCGCACAAATCCTGTTGACGCGCAAAAACTTCGGCTGCGGCTCCTCGCGCGAACACGCCCCTTGGGCATTGGATGACTACGGCTTCCGTGCCGTCATCGCCCCCAGCTTCGCCGACATCTTCTTCAACAACTGCTACAAAAACGGCCTCCTGCCCATCGTGTTGACCGAAGAACAAGTCGACCAGCTTTTCAAAGAAGTCGAAGCTACCGAAGGCTATCAGCTCTCCATCGACCTTGCCGAACAAACCCTGACCACACCTAGCGGCGAAACGTTCAAATTCGACATTACCGAACACCGCAAACACTGCCTCTTAAACGGTTTGGATGAAATCGGCTTAACCCTGCAACACGCCGACGAAATCCGCGATTTCGAAGAAAAACGCCGCCAAAGCCAGCCTTGGCTGTTTAACGGTTAAAACAGCAGGCAGCCTGCAATGATTGTGCAGGCTGCCTGTTTTTTGTGCGTCAGACCAAATGCAGAGAATAGAAACCCTCTCCGCTCATTTTCAATTAGTCCCAAATGAAAACATTATCCGAACTCATCAATACCGCCGACCCCGCATGGCCGCTGATTCAAGAGTGGCTTGCCGAAGCCGCCCATACCGTGGAAATCCTGCCGAGCGACCCTGCCGCCGCAGAAGCAGAACTCGTAAAAACCCAAGTAACAACACGTTCATTTATGGGTGCGGTCGTTTATGAAACCGGCGGCATCCTGATTGACGACGGCTGGTTGCGGATATTGGGTTCGGGCAGCGCCAAACTGCCACGTGGACTGGCAAGCTGGAATCTCGGCCGCACCCAATCCGAACCTGCCGCTCCCGCGCCCTATTACCTGATTGCCGATGATGCCGCAGGCGGCTACTTTGCCATCAACGGCGGCGGATTGGACGGCGCACCCGGCAATGTTTTCTACCTCCCGCCGGATACCCTCGAATGGGAAGATTGCGAAAAAAGCTACGGCGATTTTTTGCATTGGGCATTAGTAGGCGACCTACAGATGTATTATGAAAACCTACGCTGGCAAAATTGGCGCGAAGAAATCCGCAATTTGAGTGGCGACAATGTTTATACGTTCTTTCCATTTTTATTTACCGAAGAAGGTGGCGACATCAACCAAGTCAGCCGCAAGCCTATCCCCATTGCCGAACATTATGCTGCCACTTTAGATTTACAAAAAACCATCCTGTAAGGAATGCTTTTTCAGACGACCTTTCCAATCAAAAACCATGATTACCGACACCATCACCAACGCCGCCCGCTACGCCGCGCTGCACCCCGACTTTGCCGAAGCCTTCCGCCTGCTGCAAAGCCTGGATTTGGCCGCCCTGCCCGACGGCCAAGTGCCGTGTGCAAATCCCAATATCCGCCTCTTTGTCGACAGCGAACCGATGAGGGGCAAAGCCGAAGCCAAGCCCGAAGCGCATTTGAAACACATCGACATCCAAGTTCCTATCAGCGGGGAAGAAACCTACGGCTGGATAGACAGGGGTCGTCTGAAAAACGGTTTGGGCTACGACGAAAAGCGCGACATCGAATTTTTCGACTGCGAACCGGAAACCTGGCTCACGCTCCAACCGGGCGAGTTCGCCCTCTTCTTCCCCAACGACGCGCACGCCCCGCTGGTGGGCGAAGAAAAGTCCATACGCAAAGCCGTCTTTAAAATCCGTATCGAAGCAGAACGCTACTGATTTCCTTCGCCTTCGCAAATACTGTAAAACTCGGCTACATCGCCCATCGCGTTCCCAACGAATCCGCCTGCATGATTTCCACGCAGCTTTCTCGATGCCGCAATGGTACAATCAGCCTCGTTCAAACAAACCGACCTGCAAACAGACACAAAAGGTCGTCTGAAAACACCATCCTTACAAATGGAAAACGCTTCGCCGTTTTCAGACGACCTCCCCTTTTCCAAACCCTCATAAGGATTTTGCCATGACCAAACATATCGCCATCCTCCGAGGCGACGGCATCGGCCCCGAAATCGTCGCCGAAACCGTCCGCGTACTCGACAAACTCATCGCCCAAGGCTTGGACGCCAGCTACGAATACGCCCCACTAGGCGGCGAAGCCTACGACGAATACGGCCATCCCTATCCCGAATTCACGCAAAACCTCTGCCGCAAAGCCGATGCCGTCCTGCTCGGCGCGGTCGGCAGCCCGCAATACGACAACCTCGACCGTCCGCTGCGCCCCGAACGCGGTCTATTGGCAATCCGCAAAGACCTGAATCTGTTTGCCAACCTGCGTCCCGCCATCCTCTATCCCGAGCTTGCCAACGCCTCCACGCTCAAACCCGAAATCGTCGCAGGCCTCGACATCCTCATCGTGCGCGAACTCACCGGCGACATCTACTTCGGCGAACCGCGCGGCATCCGCGTTTTGGAAAACGGCGAACGCGAAGGCTACAACACCATGAAATACAGCGAAAGCGAAATCCGCCGCATCGCCCACGTCGCCTTCCAATCCGCCCAAAAACGCAGCAAAAAAGTCTGCTCCGTCGGCAAAGCCAACGTCTTGGAAACCACCGAACTGTGGCGCGAAATCTTTGAAGAAATCGGCAAACAATACCCCGACGTCGAACTCTCCCACATGTATGTGGACAACGCCGCCATGCAGCTCGTGCGCGCGCCCAAACAATTCGACGTCATCGCCACCGGCAACATCTTCGGCGACATCCTCTCCGACGAAGCCTCCATGCTGACCGGATCCATCGGCATGCTGCCCTCCGCCTCGCTGGACGAAAACGGCAAAGGCCTGTACGAACCGTCACACGGCTCCGCACCCGACATCGCAGGACAAAACAAAGCCAACCCGCTGGCCACCATCCTCTCGCTTGCCATGCTGCTGCGTTACAGCCTGAACGACGAAGCCCGCGCGCAACAAGTCGAAAGCGCCGTCCAAAAAGTGCTGCAACAAGGCTTGCGCACCGGCGATATTTACGAAGAAGGCACGAAACTCGTTTCCTGCTCCGAAATGGGCGACGCGGTACTCGCCGCCTTGTAAAAGGTCGTCTGAAAACCAAAAGCGCGGATAACTCCGTGCTTTTTCATTAGGGCTGTCGACATTTAATTTTCCCAGTGGATTTTTGTTCACAAAGCGGAAGATTCAAGGCGGAAACCGCAACAAGGTTGGACACCTTGTGAGGATTTCCAACGCAGAAGATGCCGCTTTGGGGATAAAAAGACACGGAAACTATTGAATGTCGACAGTCCCTAGCATTGCCCTTCTTAGTTTTCAGACGATCCCATCATCAAATCCAAGTAAATCCACCGTTCACCCTTAAGAAATGATATGCATTCTTTCCTATGTTAAGATAAATGCTTTTACAACCTCCACAAAGGACAAGAATCATGAAAAAAATCATCTTCGCCGCACTCGCAGCAGCAGCTATCGGTACAGCCTCCGCCGCCACTTACAAAGTGGACGAACACCACGCCAACGCCCGTTTCGCCATCGACCACTTCAACACCAGCACCAACGTCGGCGGTTTCTACGGTTTGACCGGCTCCGTCGATTTCGACCAAGCCAAGCGCCAAGGCAAAATCGACATCACCATCCCCGTTGCCAACCTGCAAAGCGGTTCGCAACACTTCACCGACCACCTGAAATCCGCCGACATCTTCGATGCCGCCAAATACCCGAACATCCGCTTCGTTTCCACCAAATTCAACTTCAACGGCAAAAAACTGCTCTCCGTTGACGGCAACCTGACCATGCACGGCAAAACCGCCCCCGTCAAACTCAAAGCCGAAAAATTCAACTGCTACCAAAGCCCGATGGCGAAAACCGAAGTTTGCGGCGGCGACTTCAGCACCAGCATCGACCGCACCAAATGGGGCGTGAACTATCTGGTTGATGCAGGCATGACCAAAACCGTCCGCATCGACATCCAAATCGAAGCCGCCAAACAATAAGCTGCTGCGCAACACTAAAGGTCGTCTGAAAACGAAGTTTGCTGTATCCGTTTTCAGACGACCTTAAAATATTTCACAACGCCTTTTAGAGATTTCACATAAAATCCGCGATAATAACGTTTAATTTTCACACTACGAGAAACACTCCAATGAACAAAACCCTTAAACTCACTTTCGCCACCCTCGCGCTTTCCGCAGCCTTCAACGCCCAAGCCGAGACACACGCCGTCATCGAAACCAATATGGGCAACATCAGCCTGTTGCTCAACGAAACCAAAGCACCGAAAACCGTCGCCAACTTCGTCAGCTACGCCCGCAAAGGCTTTTACGACAACACCGTTTTCCACCGCGTGATCGACGGCTTTATGATTCAAGGCGGAGGCTTTACCGCAGACCTTGCCCAAAAAGCCACAGATAAAGCCATCAACAACGAAGCGGACAACGGCTTGAAAAACACCGTCGGCACCATCGCCATGGCGCGTACCGGCGATCCTAATTCCGCCACCAGCCAGTTCTTCATCAACACCGCCGACAATACATTCCTCAACTTTAAAAACAAAACCCCGCAAGGCTACGGCTATGCCGTCTTCGGCAAAGTGACTTCGGGCATGGATGTCGTGCAACAAATCAGCAAAACCCCGACTGCGACACGCGGCTTCCATCAAAACGTCCCTGTCAAACCGGTTATCATCAAACGCGTCACCATCGGCAAATAAATTATAGTGGATTAAAATTGCAATGATACGGCGTTGCCAACGCCCTTATGTACTATCCGTACACGGCGGGCGTTGCCGCCTTGTCTCATTTTTATTTTAATCCACTATACAAACCGACTTCTTTGACAGAATACGGTTTCAATTCAAGCCCGATAGAAAAGGTCGTCTGAAAATCAAATTTTCAGACGACCTTTCGTTTACGTTTGAGACTTAATGCTCCAACCCCTCGGTATCGATTTTGACGACTTTGTCGGTTTTATCCTCCGGCAAAAGCAGGTTCAGGATAACCGCCGTAATGCCGCCCGCGGAAATGGAGTTTTGGAACAAAACAGGCAGGTTTTTAAACACTTCCGGCTCAAACGCCACGCCCAAGCCCAAACCGACCGACGTTGCCGCAATCACCGCCTCGCGCCTGCGGATGCCGTGGCTGACCAAAATCCGCACGCCCGCAATCGCAATCAAGCCGAACATCAAGACCATCGCGCCGCCCAACACCGGACTCGGAATCGTCGTAAAGGCGCGTCCGACAACGGGGAACAAACCCAGCAGCACCAAAATCACGGCAATATATTTGCCCACATGGCGCGAAGCCACGCCGGTCATCTGAATCACGCCGTTGTTTTGCGCGAAGGTGGTCAGCGGCAGCGAACCCAAAGCCGTCGCAATCACCGATACCAAGCCGTCCGCCAACACGCCGCCGCGCAGGCGTTTGGTGTATTCCTCGCCTTCAATCGGCTGGCCGGACACCATTGCCGTCGCAGTCAAATCGCCGACCGCCTCAAATACGCTCAACAGGAAAATCGCGCCCGCCACAATAAATGCGTGCCAGTCGAAAGCAAAGCCATATTTAAACGGTACGGGCAGCGTAACCAGCGGCAGGTTTTGCAGCGCGGAAAAGTCTACCTTGCCCAAAAACAGCGCGACGATGTAGCCGACAATCAGCCCGACTGCGATGCCGCTCATGCGCAGCAGCGGGTTTTTCATGCAGTTAAATATCAACACAATCAGCAACACCAGCGACGCCAGCCCCAAGTTTTCCATCGAGCCGAACGTGCCGTTCGCCTTCGCACCGAAACCGCCGCCGAAATCGGTAATACCGACATGCACCAAACTCAGACCAATCAGCATCACGACCACGCCGCTGACCGTCGGCGTAATCACTTTTTTCAAATACGGCAGAAGCCATGCAGAGAAACACACCAAAAACGCGCCGACAAACGATACGCCTAGCAGCGTCGAAATCATCACATCCTTAGTCAAACCACCCTCTTTCATCCCTGCGCCGAGCGCAATCATGACAGTAACGAACGAGAAATTCACCGACTGGATAGACAGCATTCCCGAACCGACCGGCCCGAAGCGGTTGACCTGCAAATAAGTGCCGACACCCGACGCCACCATCGCCATCGACACGAGATACGCCGTCATCTCCACTGGCAATTCCAGCGCGCCGCCCACAATCAGCGCAGGCGTAATCATCGGCACAAAAATCGCCAGAAGATGCGTTATCGCGCTTAATAAGGCATTTCCGAATGGCGGTTTGTCTTCCAAACCGTACACCAAATCAGGCGAGTCCGCCTGTTTTTTCATTGTTTCAGCCATTGCAGTCTTTCTATCCGTTGTCAAACGTTAAAAATTTTTAAGGAACGAAATTGTAGCGAATCAAAGATTCCTTATCAATTCCAATCCTCCAGCCCAAAAACATCTCCGGCCGCCCAAATTCGAATTTCTTTGAATTTCCGCACCAGCCAGTCCTTCATTTTTAGACGGCATTTATGCGCTTAACACATTTTAATTCTTGACAGCACTTCCACCGCTTAAAACCAATAATTTTATGATTATAAAAAATATTATTTATTAAGATATGATAGCCCTTAAGCCTTTAAACCAACCGTCCGGCCGATATGTTTCACACAAACAACAAAGTAAGCTACAATCCGAAGCATAATCGACCTCACACAATGAATAAAAAGGTTTCCGTATGTTACAAGGTAGCTTGGTTGCCCTGATTACCCCCATGAATCAAGACGGCAGCATCCATTACGAACAACTCCGCGATTTGATCGACTGGCATATCGAAAACGGTACCGACGGCATCGTCGCCGTCGGCACGACAGGCGAAACCGCCACCCTCTCCGTCGAAGAACATTTAAGCGTAATCGAAGAAACGGTCAAACACGTCAACAAGCGTGTTCCCGTTATCGCCGGCACCGGCGCCAACAACACCCTCGAAGCCATCGCGCTCTCCCGAGCCGCCGAAAAAGCCGGTGCAGACTACACCCTCTCCGTCGTCCCCTATTACAACAAGCCTTCCCAAGAAGGCATTTACCAACATTTCAAAACCATCGCCGAATCCACCTCGATTCCGATGATTATCTACAACGTACCCGGCCGCACCGTCGTCAGCATGACCAACGACACCATCCTGCGCCTTGCCAAAATCCCGAACATCGTCGGCGTCAAAGAGGCCAGCGGCAACATCGGCAGCAATCTCGAATTAATCAAACACGCGCCCGAAGGCTTCACCGTCCTTTCCGGCGATGATCCTACCGGCCTGCCCTTCATGCTCTGCGGCGGGAAAGGCGTCGTAACCGTTGCCGCCAATGTCGCCCCCAAACTCTTCGCCGATATGTGCCGCGCCGCCCTTGCAGGCGATATTGCGACCGCTCGTCAATTAAATGACCGCCTGATTCCGATTTATAACACTATGTTCTGCGAACCAAGCCCTGCCGCGCCCAAATGGGGCATCTCCGCATTGGGCAAATGCGACCCTTATGTCCGCCTGCCGCTCGTCCCCCTGACCGAAGCCGGACAGGCAAAAGTCCGCGCCGCATTGCAAGAATCCGGACAACTCACCGCATAAACCGCAAAGGTCGTCTGAAAACCGTTTTCAGACGACCTGCCGTTAACCCATCACATCCCACAGGAAACCAATATGACCTATATGAAACCTGTCGTCGTAGCAATCGCCCTGATCAGCATGACTGCCTGTTCGGGCAACAAAAAAGACCTGCCTAAGCTGGACTACCAAACCCAGACACGCAAAATCGTCAAATTAGAAGTACCGCCTGATTTGAACAACCCCGATCAAGGCAACCTCTATCAAATACCCGCAGGCAGCGGTGCCGTCCGCGCCAGCGACCTGAGCCGCCGCACATCGGCAACCCAACAGGCCGCCAACTCCGAAGTCCTCAAATCCGTCAAAGGCGTCCGTTTGGAGCGCGACGGCAACCAACGTTGGATTGAAGTCCAAGGCAAATCCCCTGCTGAAATTTGGCCTCTGTTGAAAGCATTCTGGCAAGAAAACGGCTTTGACATCAAATCCGAAGAACCCGGCATCGGCCAAATGGAAACCGAATGGGCTGAAAACCGCGCCAAAATCCCGCAAGACGGTCTGCGCCGCCTCTTGGACAAAGTCGGCTTGGGCGGCATCTATTCCACCAGCGAGCGTGATAAATTCATCATCCGCATCGAACAAGGCAAAAACGGCACGACCGACGTCTTTTTCGCCCACAAAGGCATGAAAGAAGTTTACGCAGACAAAAACAAAGATACAACCACTTGGCAGCCTGCCGCCAACGATCCAAATCTTGAAGCTGCCTTTCTCGCACGCTTCATGCAATACTTGGGTGTCGATCAGCAACAAGCCGAAAATGCGCTGTCCCAAAGCGTCGCCAAACGCAGCGGCAACGAATTGGCGCGAATCGACGGCAACACCCTGCTCGTCTCCGGCGACTACGGCCGCAACTGGCGCCGTACCGCGCTCGCCCTCGACCGCATTGGCTTGAATGTCTTGGGTCAAAACATCGAACGCCACGCTTTCTTGGTTCAACAGGCACCTAACGAGAGCGAAGCCGTTTCCACGAAAAAACCGGGCTTCTTCGGCCGTATGCTGGGCAAAGGCAAAAAAGTTGAGAAACCTGCCGCCTACCCCGAAATCATCGTATTCGTCGAGCCTGTCAACGGCGGTTCGCGCATCAGCCTCTTAAACAAAGACGGTAGCGCATACAAAGGCAGCGATGCCTCTACGCTCCTCAGCCGCCTGCATACGGAACTACGTTAAGCAATCCGATGTCACAACAGGTCGTCTGAATTTGAATCTAAACTGCGCCTCAAATCTCGGACGCCCGTAAAAGTCCATTCAGGCGCTCCCTATTAAGCCGGGTTCTGCATAAACAGGACTCGGCTTTTTCCATCTCAAATTGCAACGCTCCCGTTTTCAACAATCCATACAACCATCTGCCTGCTTCATCCGCCTTTAAGCAGTATCATGCTGATCGGGATATCACGCTACTCGTTGCTTCAACGGCAACCTGCCCTTCCCTATCTGGCGGGGTATTTAGCATGTTCTGATTATGAGAAGAGGTCGTCTGAAAGCTGAACTGGCCCCCAAATCTTGGACACTCATAAAAGCCTATTCAGGCGCTCTGTG
>CALDNV010000383.1:0-3029 GCA_937914605.1 uncultured Neisseria sp. | reverse complement strand
GTACTGTCTGCGGCTTCGTCGCCTTGTCCTGATTTAAAGTTAATCCACTATAAAAGAACTGTTTGATGTTTGGATGGGGTTGTAGGAAAAGGTCGTCTGAAAAACATTTTTCAGACGACCTTTTTGTGTCATGCGGATGAAAACGGCTTTAGCGGTTTTTCAATCCCAAAACGTCCTGCATATCGTACAAACCTGTTTTGCCGTTGACCCAAACTGCGGCGCGGACGGCGCCGGCGGCGAAGGTCATGCGGCTGCTGGCTTTGTGGGTGATTTCGACGCGTTCGCCGTCGGTGGCGAAGAGGGCGGTGTGGTCGCCGACGATGTCGCCTGCGCGGACGGTGGCGAAGCCGATGGTAGAGGGATCGCGCGGGCCGGTGTGGCCTTCGCGGCCGTAAACGGCGCATTGTTTGAGGTCGCGGCCGAGTGCGTCGGCGATGACTTCGCCCATGCGCAGGGCGGTGCCGCTGGGGGCGTCGACTTTGTGGCGGTGGTGGCCTTCGATGATTTCGATGTCGTAGCCTTCGTTGAGGACGCGGGCGACGGTGTCGAGGATGTGGAAGGTGAGGTTGACGCCGACGCTGAAGTTGGCGGCGAAGACGACGCCTGTTTTTTCGCCTGCGGCTCGGATGGCGGCTTTGCCTGCGTCGTCGAAGCCGGTGGTGCCGATGATGATGTTGACGCCTTTTTCAACGCATTTTTGCAGGTGTTTGAGGGTCGGCTCGGGGCGGGTGAAGTCGATGAGTACGTCGCTTTGGGCGAGGACGGCGTCAACGTCGTCTGAAATGGTGATGCCGGTTTTGATGCCGGAGGCGAAGCCTGCGTCCAAGCCTAAGACTTCAGAGCCTGAATGTTCGAGTGCGCCGGAGAGGACGGTGTCGGGATGATTGTTGACGGCTTCAACCAGTACGCGCCCCATGCGGCCGTTGACGCCGGCGATGGCGATTTTCAATGCGCTCATGCGGTTTCCTTAATGATTATTGTGCAGTTTGGGCTGCTCTTTGTTCGGCTTGGAGGGTTTCGATGGATTTTTGGATGGCGTCGCCTTCTGCGCGGACAAGGACGTCGTTTTCAAAATAAACGGTGAGGTTGCTGCGGTCTTTGATGATGCCGTTGCGGCTGGTATTGAAGGTGTAGTCCCAACGGTCGGCATGGAATGCGTCGCGCAGCAGCGGGGTGCCGAGCAGGAGTTGGACTTGGTCGCGGCTCATGCCTGCTTGGAGGGAGACGACGGCGCGGGGATCAAGTTCGTTGCCTTGGATGACTTTGAGTTTGTAGGAGGGGAACAGGGAAACGCGTTCGGCGCTGCATGCGGAAAGTCCGATGAGGGTGGCGAGGGCAAGACAGAGGGGTTTGTTCACGGATATGCCTTTCTGTTCGAATTCAGGTGGAAGGGTATCATTGCTTGAATTTTTTGAAAAAGCAAACGATAATCATCTCTTTGATTATAATTTCAGCCGGCTATCGTTTGTATGCAAACAAAACTTGTGGTTTTATTGCAAACCGCTATGGCGTAATAGTGGGCAAGCGGGCTGAAATTGCGTATTATAACGTCTATTACTTCACAGGGATATTGAATATTATGGAAAAATTCAGCAATATTGCGCAATTGAAAGACAGCGGTTTGAAGGTTACCGGTCCGCGTTTGAAAATCTTGGATTTGTTCGAGTCGCATGCTGAAGAGCATTTGAGTGCCGAAGATGTGTACCGTATTTTGCTGGAAGAGGGTGTGGAAATCGGCGTAGCGACGATTTACCGCGTGTTGACCCAGTTCGAGCAGGCAGGCATTTTGCAGCGCCACCATTTTGAAACCGGCAAGGCGGTTTACGAATTGGACAAAGGCGACCACCACGACCATATCGTCTGCGTGAAATGCGGCGAGGTAACGGAATTCCACAATCCCGAAATCGAGGCCTTGCAAGACAAAATCGCGGAAGAAAACGGCTACCGCATCGTTGACCATGCGCTTTATATGTACGGCGTGTGCGGCGAATGCCAAGCGAAGAGCAAACGCTGATTCCCGTTTTAAAAGATGTTTGATGTTCAGACGACCTCGGATGAGAATTTGGGGTCGTCTGAAATTTTTTGCGGAACATGAACATCATGCCGCTGCAAATCAGAATAATATAGTGGATTAAATTGAAATCAGGGCAAGGCGAGGCAACGCCGTACCGGTTTAAAGTGAATCCACTATACCTTAGGATTTTTAATGAGTATCCCCTTGCTTTACCCTAATGATTACACTTTCCCCGACCCGTTTTACGCGCTGGAAGAATGCGACGGCGTGGTCGGTATCAGCCGCGATTTGGACACGGGACGGCTGCTGTCGGCGTATCGGCAAGGGGTTTTCCCGTGGTTCAGCGAAGACGGCTGGTTTTTTTGGCATACCATAGATCCGCGTGCCGTCATCGTTCCTGAAAATCTGCATATCGGGCGTTCGTTGGCGAAAACCTTGCGCAACAAACCCTATCGGGTAACGGTCAACCAATGCTTCGAAACCGTCATTGCACATTGCGCCGCCTTTCCGCGCCCCGGTCAGGACGGCACATGGATTGTTCCCGAATTCCAAGCCGCTTATACCGAGCTGCACCGCTTGGGGCACGCGCATTCGTTTGAATGTTTCTATCCCGATGAAACAGGTCGTCTGAAACTGGCGGGCGGCTTTTACGGCGTACAAATCGGACGGGTGTTTTACGGAGAATCCATGTTCGCCCTTGAGCCGGATGCCTCCAAAATCGCCTTCGCGCGCGCCGTCCCGTTTCTTGCCGGACTGGGCATCGAGTTGATTGACTGTCAGCAAGATACCCTGCATATGCATCGTTTCGGTTCGGAACCGATACCGTTCGTCGAATTTCAGACGACCTTGCAACGCTTGAACGCTTTGCCTTTGAAGGAAGCGTTGGGCGCACGGGTAGTGGGTGGAACGTTGGAATAGCGGCAAGCTATAGTGGATTAACTTTAAACCAGTACGGCGTTGCTATCTGTACTGTCTGCGGCTTCGTCGCCTTGTCCTGATTTAAAGTTAATCCACT
>CALDNV010000382.1:0-2200 GCA_937914605.1 uncultured Neisseria sp. | reverse complement strand
GGCGTAAGCTGTTCAATCTGGATTCCTCTCAGTCGGTCTGGCGCAGAGCAGGCTCTGCTTGAGTGCAAAATATTACCGAGAACGGGACGAAACGGCTGTCCGCCCGTTTCAGTCTGCGCTGAAGCAAAATCAATAAAAACGGTGATGAAGCCGTCGTTTTCGAGTGATTCTGCTTCAGCCCAAATATGCCGGAGAGACTTCAAATCAGGACAAGGCGCGGCAACGCCGTATCGCTTTGAAGTCAATCCTTTTATAGAACGTTGCAATGATAAACAGTTCCCATATGCGTAAACAAAAAGGTCGTCTGAAAATCAAAGATTGGGTTTCAGACGACCCCTGCGTCACAAGATGGGTGTTACCTTCAACCGGATTGTCCGTCCCCCTCCAATACCAATTCCATTACCGACACCGTCTCGCCGTTGTGCGGACAGGTCGCGATTTCACACCAGCCGTATTTCTCGTAAACCGACTGCACGTCCGGCGTATAAAGGTAAAGCTTGGGTAGGCGCATTTGGCGGGCGGCGGCGAGGCAGTGTTCAATCAACAGACCGCCCACGCCCGTCCCCCTGTGTTCGGGCAAAACGAACACATCGCCCAGCCAATATTCGTATTGGGGAAACTCTTCCATATCGTGCCATTTGAGCGCGGCAGAACCCAGCAGCGCGCCGTCCTTTCCGACGGCGGCAAACGCCAGCGGCAGGTTTTCACCGTTTAGGCATTCCGCGTAATAGGCGCGGATTTTCTCCATAGACGACCACGGCGCAAAGTCATGCCATTGCAGATAAAGCGCACGGGCGAGCGGTTCGACGTGTTCGGGGCGTAAAGGCGTGATGTTCATGAAGGGCATGATACGCCCGCGCCTTCCGCCTGAAAATGCCTCCTTTTTGCCGATACGTTTTCAGACGACCCCCGCTTAAATCAAAATGCGGTTTCCCTGTGCAGCCTCAAACCTTTGCCATATGCCGTTTGACAAGCGTTTCAGATTCGGCTAAAAACCGAAAAATGTTTGGCATCGTAAACTCCTGTAAATCCTAGATGAAAGCATCGGATACGGGCGTTTCCCGCCAAACCCGCAGGGTGCGGCAGGCAATCCTTACGCCCGCGCCCGCTCTAAGAAAAATATTGAAAATGCCGGCGGGGCAGGCAGGTTTCCGCCGGGGCGGTCCGTCTGCCCAACCTCTGCCAACAGGAGAACTTTAATATGTCTGACAACCAGTCCGCCCGCAAGGAAAAAACCTTCTTCGGGCATCCCATCCAGCTTTCTACCTTGTTCCATATCGAATTGTGGGAACGTTTCTCGTTTTACGGTATGCAGGGTATCTTGTTGATTTATCTGTATTACGCTGCCAATAAAGGCGGTTTGGGCATAGACAAGTCGCTCGCCGGCGGCATTGTCGGCGCATACGGCGGCAGCGTGTATTTGTCCACCATACTCGGCGCCTGGCTTGCCGACCGGATTTGGGGCGCGGAGAGGACGCTGTTTATTTCCGGCATCGTGGTTATGCTCGGACACATCGTTTTGGCAATCGCACCGGGGCTGTACGGGCTATTGAGCGGCTTGGTGTGTATCGCGTTGGGCAGCGGCGGCGTGAAATCGTCGGCAAGCTCGATGGTCGGCTCGCTTTATGAGGCGGATCACATGAAACCCCTGCGCGATGCCGGATTTTCCATTTTCTATATCTCCATCAACATCGGCGGCTTCTTAGGCCCGCTCCTGACCGGCTTGCTGCAAACGAAGATGGGTTTCCACTACGGCTTCGGCGCGGCGGCAGTCGGTATGGCTTTGGGGCTGTGCCTTTACTCTGCGGGACGCAAACTGCTGCCGCATACGCCTGCCCCCAATCCGCTGCGCCCTGAAAAAGTGCAGACCGCTGCGGCAGTCGCCGTGTTGATTGTCTTGATTATCGGCAGCCTGATTGCCTCGGGCACGCTCAATTTGGACAACTTCCCTAAATTCCTACTCGGTACGGTCATTCTGACCATTATCGCCTATTTCTCGCGCCTGCTCGGCAGCAGCCATGTGTCGTCTGAAAACAAACGCCACATCATTGCCTATATTCCGCTGTTTCTGACCATCTGCCTGTTTTGGGCAGTCTGGTCCCAAGTCTATTCCGTAGCAACGGTATATTTTGACAAAACGGTTGACCGCACCCTATTCGGCTGGACTGTCCCCGTTGCATGGAAAGATTCCATCCAAAGC
>CALDNV010000381.1:0-11208 GCA_937914605.1 uncultured Neisseria sp. | reverse complement strand
TGCTTCAGCACCTTAGAGAATCGTTCTCTTTGAGCTAAGGCGAGGCAACGCCGTAATGGTTTAAAGTTAATCCACTATACACAACGCTTTCCCGCCTATCTATAAACCTTTCCTGCTTTCAGACGACCTTTTGTCATTTTGTAAAGCAAGGATAAGAAAATTATGAAAGAATACCTGTTTGGCTTAATTGCCCTTGCTGCCTGATATGAAGAGGGTTACTCTTCTGCATAAATTTGATTTGATTACCCGGTCGGGGTTAAACGTAAAGGAACTATGATGAAAAAATACCTTATGCTATTTGCTCTTTTCGCCGCTGCCGGCGCTCAGGCAAAAGAATTTTTCCGTGTGACCGATCTGCCCGACGGCTGGCAGGCGCATATTTCTGTCGAGGGCTGCAAAGACAATCATTGCGGCGGCAAAGGCGCGGTGTTTTTGTATCACCCTAAGAAGGAAACCACAAATGTTTTTAAGAGTGACGACCTGATATTTGAACGCGGCGAAGGCAGCAAAATCTCTGCGGCAAAAAGCCCTTTGATTATGAAAGACTTTACCTTTGACGGACTCAAAGATATTGCCGTTGCGACAGGCAATAAAGGCCCTAAAAACTCTCCTACATACGATATCTACGAGCAAGGCGAGTATGGTGATTTTAGCCAAAGTTATTCACTGACTGAATTGACCAAGAATTACATGGGGATGTTCCGCGTCGACAACAAACAAAAAGCCCTGATTGTGACGAATGAAGTCGACTGCTGCACCCGTATCGAAGAACGCTACCGTTACAACCACGATGAGTATAGTCTGGTGCCGTTCTACTCCCGTTCAGTCGATACCTCTGACGAGGACAAGGTCGTGGTAACTGAAACCCGAACCGACCGTCGTGGCAACGAGAAAACCACTACCCGAACCTACACCCCCGCACAATGGCAGCGTCTGAATAAATAATCCGGTCAGACCGGATATGAATCCGCCACATAGCTGGCGGATAATGCAAACGCAAAGGTCGTCTGAAAACTTGAGATTCAGGTTTTCAGACGACCTTTATCATAGAAAAAAGCCCGCAAATCCCTTACAATACGCCCCTAAAATTTTGAAAGAACACAAGAATCATGGAAGCCGAAGTAATCAACCAGCTCAACAACACCCTGAACGATTTGGAAAAGCGCAGCGAAGACATCCGCGTCTATATGGACTATCAGGGCAAGAAAGACCGATTGGAAGAAGTCATCGGCCTTTCCGAAGACCCTGAGCTGTGGAATGACCCCAAACGCGCCCAAGAAATCGGCAAAGAGCGCAAAATCCTCGAAGGCATCGTGTTGACGCTCGACAACATCGCGTCGGGCATCGAAGACAACCGAATGCTGATTGAAATGACCGTCGAAGAAAACGACGAAGAAGGTTTCGCCGCCGTGCAGGAAGACGTGGCGGGACTGGAAAAACAGATGGCGGATTTGGAGTTCAAACGGATGTTCAACCAGCCCGCCGACCCGAACAACTGCTTTATTGACATCACCGCAGGCGCGGGCGGTACGGAAGCGGAAGACTGGGCCGGTATGCTGTTCCGCATGTACAGCCGCTACGCCGAGCGCAAAGGCTTCAAAATCGAAATCCTCGAAGAAGACGACGGCGAAATCGCGGGCATCAACCGCGCCACCATCCGCGTGGAAGGCGAATACGCCTACGGCTTGCTGCGCACCGAAACCGGCGTTCACCGCTTGGTGCGCTACTCGCCGTTTGACTCGAACAACAAACGCCATACGTCGTTCTCATCCGTGTTCGTGTACCCCGAAATCGACGATTCCATCGAAATCGAAATCAACCCCGCCGATTTGCGCATCGACACCTATCGCGCATCGGGCGCGGGCGGTCAGCACATCAACAAAACCGACTCCGCCGTGCGCATTACCCACGAGCCGACAGGGATTGTGGTGCAATGTCAAAACGACCGTTCGCAACACGCCAACAAAGCCGCTGCGATGGAAATGTTGAAATCCAAACTGTATGAATTGGAGATGCGCAAACGCAATGAAGAGAAACAGGCATTGGAAGAAGGCAAGTCCGATGTGGGTTGGGGCAGCCAAATTCGTTCGTACGTTTTGGACTCCTCGCGCATCAAAGACTTGCGTACAGGCTACGAAGTCGGCAACACCAAAGCCGTATTGGACGGCGATTTGGACGGTTTCATCGAAGCCAGCCTGAAACAGGGCGTATAAACCTCAAAAGATAAAAAGGTCGTCTGAAAACCAGAGATTTTGGTTTTCAGACGACCTTTTTGTTTTCTCAGTTCGCTTTCAGCCTGGCTTATTTACATTTCTCTTTAGCCGCATTGACGGCGGCGGTCAGGCTTTTTTCGTTGACTTCGCCGGTGATGGTTTGTTTGTAGCCGCATTTCGGGGCTTCGACAACGGTGAACGGCAATACGCCGACGTTGTTGCCGTAAGACTTCATGAAATTGCGGCTGTCCGCGCCGGTATAGCGCCAAACATGATAGCTGACGGGGGTTTGTTTCAGGAATTTGCCGATGTTGTCGGAAGTATCCAACGCGATACCGACCATATCGACGCTGCCTTTTTTCTGCGCTTTGTACCATGCGGACATGGCGGGCATTTCCTTACGGCACGGGCCGCACCAGGTCGCCCACAGGTTCACCACGCGCACGGGGGCTTTGAGAGATTGCAGGCTTTGCGGTTTGTTGTCGTTCCAGCCCGCCAGCGGGTCGGCGGCAAACGCAGGGGCGGACAGGGCGGCAGTCATCAAAACAGAGGCAAGCAATAATTTTTTCATAAGTTCCATCCTTTGCATCAATCAGATGATGGCATTGTAACCCCTTTCAGCGTGCTGTCTATGGAGAAAATGAAGATGTTGGATTTTAGCGGTAAAAAATGACGATTATTGGGTGATAAGTTGAGGAAATCGCCAAGGCAGCCGATAATAAAGCCCATCAGCAAAATCTAAAAACATTGGAGAACCCTATGTCGTCTGAATTCACGCTCTACCACAATCCGCGTTGCAGCAAATCGCGCGCCGCTTTCGACCTGCTCGAAGCGCGCGGCATCAAAGCCGAAGTCGTCAAATACCTCGACACCCCGCCCGACTTGGCGACACTGAAAGACATTTTCGCCAAGCTGGGCTTGGAGTCTGTACGCGGTATGATGCGCGTCAAAGACGACTTGTACAAAGAACTCGGTTTGGACAAGCCCGACCTCGACAACCAAGCTCTGCTCGAAGCCATCGCCGCCCACCCTGCCCTGCTCGAACGCCCCATCCTGACCACACAGGACAAAGCCGCCATCGGCAGACCGCTCGAAAACATCGAAGCCCTGTTGGACTGAAGCGCGGGAAGGCCGTCTCTACATGATTTCCCTGTTTCGCAGCCGCAACGGCTTGCGCTACTACCTCTTTCGCGGCATAGGCCTGAGTATCCTGTTGGTACTCGGCATATTCGGCGAGGGCGCATGGCAGGTGTACCACACCGGCTCGCAGCCCCTGCCCGGTCATGTCCGCGCCGATGCCGCCCTCGTGCTCGGCGCCGCCGCATGGGACAAACGACCCTCGCCCATCTTCCGCGAACGCATCAACCACGCCATCACCCTCTACCAAAGCCACCGCGTTGAAAAAATCGTTTTTACCGGCGGCACATCCAAAAAAGGCTACATGACCGAAGCCGAAGTCGGTCGGCGCTACGCCCTCAAACAAGGCATACCCGCGCACAACATCCTCTTTGAAAACACCTCGCGCAACACCTACGAAAACATCCGCAATATCCGCCCGATATTGCGCGCCGAGGGCATCGGAAGCATCATCATCGTCAGCGACCCCTACCACCTCGCCCGCGCCCTCGAAATCGCCTCCGACCTCGACATCGAAGCCTACATCTCCGCCACGCCGACCACGCGGTTCGACCAAAGCAAGGAAAAAAACAAATTCCTGCTTCAAGAAAGCTACGCCCTCTTCCTCTACCGCATCGGCAAATGGAGCGAAAACTTTTGGGACTGGCTGACAATGAGTAAAACAGAAGACGAATAAAGGAAAAAAGGTCGTCTGAAAACCGAATTTTGAGGTTTTCAGACGACCTTTCATTGTCCGATTCCGTCTAAAAACAGTAAAATACCCGTTTTAAAAGATTCTGGAGCCATCATGACCGTCAAAACCCGTTTCGCCCCCAGCCCCACCGGCTACCTGCACATCGGCGGCGTGCGCACCGCCCTGTTTTCATGGGCGTTTGCCCGCCATCACAAAGGCGAGTTTTTATTGCGTATCGAAGATACCGACTTGGCGCGTTCCACCGCCGAATCCGTCAACATCATCCTCGACGGCATGAAATGGGTCGGTCTCGATTACGACAACGCCGACAACGTCGTGTACCAAACCCGCCGCTTTGACCGCTATAAAGAAGTCATCGCCGAACTCTTGGAAAAAGGCGCCGCCTACTACTGCTATTGCAGCAAAGAAGAGCTGGAAGCCATGCGCGAGAAAGCCGAAAAAGAAGGCACGGCGACTTACGACCGCCGCTGGCGTCCCGAAGCAGGCAAAACCCTGCCCGAAATCCCTGCCGACGTGCAACCTGTCGTCCGCTTCAAAACGCCTTTGGACGGCGTTACCAAGTGGACGGACTTGGTCAAAGGCGAAATCTCCATTCCCAACGAAGCACTCGACGACCTGATTATCGCCCGCGCCGACGGTACGCCGACCTACAACTTCTGCGTCGTCGTGGACGACTACGACATGGGCGTTACCCACGTTATCCGCGGCGACGACCATGTGAACAACACGCCGAAACAAATCAACATCTTAAAAGCCATCGGCGCGAACCTGCCCGAATACGGCCACCTGCCCATGATTCTCAACGAACAAGGCAAAAAAATCTCCAAACGCAGCGGCGATACCGTCGCCATCACCGATTTCGGCGCGATGGGCATCCTGCCCGAAGCCATGCTCAACTATCTGGCGCGTTTGGGTTGGGCGCACGGCGACGACGAGTTCTTCACGATGGAACAATTCATCGAATGGTTTGATTTGAAAGACGTTTCCCCGTCTCCAAGCCGCATGGACTTGAAAAAGCTCTACTGGATCAACGGCGAACACATCAAAATCACGCCCAACGAAAAACTCGCTGAACTCGTCAAACCCCGCCTTGCCCTGCGCGACATTTACGACACGGCAAAACCCGCGTTGGAAGACGTGTTGGCACTGGTCAAAGACCGCGCCCAAGACCTGAACACGCTCGCTGACGAGTGCCTCTACTTCTACGTCAAACAAACACCTGCCGAAGCGGACGTGCAGAAACACTGGGACGACGAAGCCGCCGCCCGTATGCTGCGCTTCGCCGAACGCCTCGAAGGGCTGGAAGACTGGAACGCCGAAGCCATCCACGACCTGTTCAAACCCTTCTGCGACGAAGAAGGCATCAAAATGGGCAAACTCGGCATGCCCCTGCGCCTCGCCGTCTGCGGCACGGCGAAAACACCCAGCGTCGATGCCGTGTTGGCATTAATCGGCAAGGAAGAAGTGTTGAAACGGATACGTTCTTAAAACGTTGAAAAGGTCGTCTGAAAATTTTCAGACGACCTTTTTTAGTTTCGCAGAAACTTATTCTTCGCTTTGATTTTTATCTTTTTTGCGCCATAAGCCTTTAAACAGCGCGCCTGCCCCAATCACGCCGACAGCAATCAATTTGCCGAATTTGGCGAGCAATGCGCCTGCAAGAGCCAACAAGCCCAGTTTTTTCGCAGCCAATCCGCCGACTAAGGCAGCCAATCCGTATTCCGCCACTTTGTCGGTCGCGGCATTGAAATCGCTGTAACGCTTGCCTTCGTTGAATTCGATATTGCCCAATAATTCCCGTGCGATAGGTTTGTATTGGTCTACGCTGTTCAAATCGGTAACCATGGTCAGTTCGATAAAACCTTCGCGGCCGAGCTGGTAAGTGTTGTAGTTGATGGCAGGATTTTGGTCGGGTTTGTTTTTCTCCCAAACGTCAATCGACCAAATCAGGCGGTGGGTAGCCGCATCATATTGCGGTTTTTCCACCCAGCCGCGCGTTTCCAATTCAGGCAGGTTGCGGGCGGCACGTTCTTTGTTTTGCTCCTCAGAACCTTCTTTCAGCTGCTTGAGCATGCCTTCGACATCCCATTCTTTGGCATCGTCGTCTTTGATGTAACCTGAATCATTGAAATTCAAATCGACCCACCAAGGGGCTGCGCTGTCTTTATTTTTTTGCTCCGGAATAATCAGCCCGTAGCGGTCGGGATTTGTGCCATTACCCCATTCTTCCATCAAGCTATTGGCGGCATCTTTTTTAATAAAGACCATTTTGGCGGGCAGTTTCAGTTTTGCCTGGTTGCCCAAGTCGATAACTGCCGGGCCGGTGATTGTTTGTTTGGCGATCTCGTCCTCTGAAACAGTTGAAGCGTTTTTCGAGTTTGGCGCAGATGCTTCGACGGCTGAAGCAGTATCGGGTTTGGCGGCATACGCAGGCAAGATTTGGAGGGATAACAAGGCTGCCAAAACAGCGCAGGCAAGACGGTTGCTTTTCATCATGGGGTTTCCATAAAAATGAGTTAAAAAATGCGGACAGCCGAAACACCATACGCTCCGGCGTGACCCAAGAAGGAAGTTTGCAATAATCAAACCACGTTTGCATATTAATATGCCTATGATTTGAAAAAAATGCGGATAAAATTTCCGATTGGTCGCAATTTGTTACCCAAAGGTACAGACAGTGGCGTTTTATAGTGGATTATCAGGGCAACAAACCACATGATTCAAATATTTCATGTGGTATGGCGCCGCAACGTTTCCACCAATCAAAAAGGTCGTCTGAAAACCGGAAATCCCTATTTTCAGACGACCTTTTCATGTTTCAGCCCCTATCAAGCGTCGATATTTTGCGCAATCAGGGCGTTGTTTTCGATGAAGGCGCGGCGCGGTTCGACTTCGTCGCCCATCAGGGTAACGAATACTTCGTCGGCGGCGATGGCGTCTTCGATGCGCACTTTCAACAGACGGCGTACTGTGGGGTCCATCGTGGTTTCCCAAAGCTGTTCGGGGTTCATCTCGCCCAAACCTTTGTATCGCTGGATGGACATGCCTTTTTGGGCGTTTTGGAGCAGGATATTCAGCGCGGTTTCAAAGCTGTCCACGTCGTACTCGTTCTCGCCTTTATAAAGCTTGGCACCCTCGCCGACCAAGCCTTTGAGCGCGGCGGCGGTTTGGGTGAGGGTTTGGTAGGCTTTGCTGTTGAGGAACTTGGGTTCGATGTAGCTGACCATGACGTTGCCGTGCAGCTTGCGGGTGATTTTGATGAAGCGGTTGCCTTCGTGTCCTTCGATGCGTTCGAGGGCGACTTCTTTTTCGTCGAGCAAACCGGAAAATTCGGCAACGGCTTTGTCGGCGTTTTCAGACGACGTCAAATCGATGGGCGACGCGTGCAGCATGGCGCGCAGGACGAGTTCGTCGACGAAGCGGCTTTCCTGTTCGATGACGGTTTTTGCCAACAGGAATTGTTTGGCGGTGTCGGCAAGTTCTGCGCCTTCGATGGTGCGGCCGTCTGAAACGATTTTGGCTTTTTCCAAAGCGAGGCCGAGCAACCATTGGTCTTTTTCAAGCTCGTCTTTGAGGTAACGCTCCTGCTTGCCGTATTTGGCTTTATAGAGCGGCGGCTGGGCGATGTAGATGTAGCCACGTTCGACCAGCTCGGGCATTTGGCGGTAGAAGAAGGTCAGGAGCAGGGTGCGGATGTGCGCACCGTCCACGTCGGCATCGGTCATGATGATGATGCGGTGGTAACGCAGTTTTTCGGGATTGAACTCTTCTTTGCCGATGCCTGCGCCCAGCGCGGTAATCAGGGTGGCGACCTCTTGGCTGGCGAGCATTTTTTCAAAACGGGCTTTTTCGACGTTCAAGATTTTGCCTTTGAGCGGCAAAATGGCTTGGAATTTACGGTCGCGGCCTTGTTTGGCAGAACCGCCTGCGGAATCGCCCTCGACCAGATAAAGTTCTGACAAGGCAGGGTCTTTTTCTTGGCAGTCGGCGAGCTTGCCGGGCAGTCCCAAGCCGTCCATCACGCCTTTGCGGCGGGGGATTTCGCGGGCTTTGCGGGCGGCTTCGCGCGCGCGGGCGGCATCGACGATTTTGCTGGTGATGATTTTGGCTTCGTTCGGATTTTCTTCGAGGAAGTCGGTCAGGGCTTGGTTGATGACTTCGTTGACGACGGGGCCGATTTCGCTGGAAACCAGTTTGTCTTTGGTTTGCGACGAGAATTTGGGGTCGGGCAGTTTGACGGACAACACACAGGTCAAACCTTCGCGCATATCGTCGCCGGCGGTTTCAACTTTGGCTTTTTTGGCGACTTCGTTGGCTTCGATGTAGCTGTTGATGGTGCGCGTCATCACTTGACGCAATGCGGTCAGGTGCGTACCGCCGTCGCGCTGCGGGATGTTGTTGGTGAAGCACTGCACGCTTTCCTGATAGCTGTCGTTCCACTGCATCGCGCATTCGACGCTCATGCCGTCTTTCTCGCCGAACGCGTAGAAGATTTTTTCGTGCAACGGCGTTTTTTTGCGGTTCATGTATTGCACGAACCCAGCCACGCCGCCGGAAAGGGCGAAGCTTTCGTGTTTGCCGTCGCGCTCGTCAATCAATTCGATGTCCACGCCGTTGTTCAGGAAGGAAAGTTCGCGGATGCGTTTGGCGAGGATGTCGAAGCTGTATTCGACATTGCCGAAGGTTTCCGCGCTGGCGAGGAAGCGCACGGTCGTGCCTTTTTTGTCGGAATCGCCGACAACTTTCAACGGCTCTTCGGTTTCGCCGCGCACGAAGCGGACGAAGTGTTCTTTGCCGTCGCGGTAGATGGTCAGCGTGACCCAGTCGGACAGCGCATTGACGACGGACACGCCCACGCCGTGCAGGCCGCCGGAGATTTTGTAGCTGTTGTTGTCGAACTTGCCGCCCGCGTGCAATACGGTCATGATGACTTCGGCGGCGGAGCGTCCTTCTTTCGGGTGGATGCCGGTGGGCATGCCGCGCCCGTTGTCGACCACGCTGACGGAATTGTCGGCATGGATGGTTACGGTGATTTTGTCGCAATGTCCCGCCAGTGCTTCGTCGATGGCGTTGTCCAATACTTCGAACACCATGTGGTGCAGGCCGCTGCCGTCCTGCGTGTCGCCGATATACATACCGGGGCGTTTGCGTACCGCTTCCAAGCCTTCCAGCACTTGTATGCTGTCGGCGCCGTATTCTTCGTGTTTTTGGTCAGTCATGGTCTTTATCTGTAAGATTTTTTTAAAAGAATTTCTGCTGAGGTCGTCTGAACGACAGTTGGGCGCGCCACCCGGACGGTCAAGCTGTCCGACGGACGGAAATAGACCGCCATTATACCTGATTCTGCTGGAAAATTCAGCAGCTTAGCACGTTTGCGGCGAGCTTCGGGACGGCAAAGTTCCGTTATCAAACTGCATCGTCTTCAGTCTGCTTCGGTTTGTCCGCCGTTCCATCTGGGCACACCTTCGGTTTCGATGCCGAACATGTCCAAAGCATGTGCCACGCTGTGGGTAATGATGTCGTCAATGGTTTGCGGCTGCTGATACATGGCGGGGATGGGCGGGAAAATAATGCCGCCCATTTCGGTCACTCGGCGCATGTTTTCAATATGGGCAAGGTTTAACGGCGCTTCACGCACCATCAGCACCAACCGCCGGCGTTCTTTCAAAACCACATCGGCAGCGCGGGTCAAAAGATTGTCGCCGAACCCGTGCGCGACGGATGCCAGCGTCCGCATGGAGCAAGGCGCAATCAACATCCCGTCTGTTTTAAACGAGCCGCTGGCAATGCGTTCGCCGATGTGGTTGACGGAATACACGACATCGGCGAGCGCATAGACTTCTTCTTTTGTGTAGCCCGTTTCCAAAGCACGTGTCATTTCCGCACCTTTGGAAACCACCAAATGCGTTTCGACGTCATGTGCGCGCAAAAGCTGTAAGGCTTTGACTCCATATTGGAAACCGCTGGCACCGCTGATGCCGATAATCAGGCGTCGGGTCATAAATAATCTTTCTGTGGGTCGTCTGAAAAATAACCGAGGGGGTTCATTATAGTAAAAATCGCCACTTGGAATAACACAGCAATACAAATTGTCGGCGCTTGTGAATATCCGATAGAATACTGTTTTTTCATCCTTAGGGTCGTCTGAAAGGGACACGATATGGCAAAAGCAAAAGGCGGTTTGGGCCGCGGTTTAGATTCCCTGATTTCCAACGGCGTGGACAACAGCAGCAGCGACCGCCTGACTACCGTCGCCATCAACGACATCCAACCCGGCCGCTATCAGGCGCGGGTACAGATGGATGACGAAGCCTTGCAGGAGCTGGCGGATTCGATTAAAGCGCAAGGCGTTATCCAGCCGGTCATCGTGCGCGAACACGGCCTGTCCCAATACGAACTGATCGCCGGCGAACGCCGCTGGCGCGCATCCCAACTCGCCGGACTGACCGAGATTCCGGTCGTCATCAAAACCATCAGCGACGAAACCGCGCTGGCAATGGGTTTGATTGAAAACCTGCAACGCGAAAACTTAAACCCGATTGAAGAAGCGCAAGGTTTGAAACGCCTCGCCGACGAGTTCGGACTGACTCATGAAACCATCGCCAAGGCGGTCGGCAAAAGCCGCAGCGCCATTTCCAACAGCCTGCGCCTGTTGAGCCTGCCCGAGCCGGTCCAAGAAATGCTCTACCACCGCCATCTTGAAATGGGACACGCCCGCGCCCTGCTGACCCTGCCCGTGGTCGAGCAGCTTGAATTGGCGCAAAAAGCGGTAAAAAACGGTTGGTCAGTGCGCGAAGTCGAACGCCGCAGCCAAATCGCCCATCAAACCAAACAGGAAATCAAAAAAACCATCAGCCCCGATATACGTCGTCTGAATGACGTGTTGACCGAAAGGCTGGGCGTTAACGCGGAAGTCAAAACCACCAATCACAAAAAAGGCAAAATCGTCCTCCACTTCGATACGCCGGAAACATTTGAGTATCTGCTGAAACAGTTGGGCATCGATTATCAGGCATAAGACGACAATCAGATATCGACCAAAAGCCTTTTCAACCGCTTTTCAAGCCGGATTTTGCATGATGCGAAACCCGGCTTTTTCAATATATAGAGGATTAACTTTAAACCAGTACGGCGTTGCCTCGCCTTAGCTCAAAGAGAACGATT
>CALDNV010000380.1:0-1313 GCA_937914605.1 uncultured Neisseria sp. | reverse complement strand
GTACTGTCTGCGGCTTCGTCGCCTTGTCCTGATTTAAATTTAATCCACTATATCAGAAGCAGGTCGTCTGAAAAGGTTATGTGTTTGAAGTTTTTATGCCTTGCCAAAACTCGTTGACGCTTTGGAGTTGGTTATAGGCTGTCAGGTCGATTTGCAGGGGGGTGATGGTAATGAACCCTGCTTCGCACTCTCCAAAGTCGGTGCCTTCCTCTTGGTCGGAAATGTTGCCGACCGGCCCTATCCAGTAAATCGGTTCTCCGCGCGGATTGTGCATGGGGACGATGCTTTGCTCGTGGTGTCTTCTGCCCAATCGCGTAATTTTAATGCCCTGTATGTCTTCAGGCATGACTGCGGGGATGTTGATATTCCACAGGATGGGCTCTTTAGGAGGATTTTTTAACAAATATTCTAGCAACATCCAAACGGATTTTTCAGCGGTTTTCCAATAGCGGCCGCGTGAATCATTCAATGAAAAAGCGATGGCGGGAATGCCCATCAGATAGGCTTCGGTTGCTGCAGCGACTGTACCCGAGTAGAGGGTGTCGTCCCCCATGTTGGCGCCATTGTTTATTCCGGATAAAACCAAATCGGGTTTGAAATCGGGCAGGGCGTGTTGTCCGACATGGATACAGTCGGTTGGCGTTCCGCTGACATAGTAAAAACCGTTTGAGGCTTCTTTTATTTGCAGCGGGCGGTCAAGTGTTAAAGAATTACTGACGCCGCTGCGGTCGCGTTCGGGTGCAACTACGCGGACATTGGCAAATTCTGCTGCAACGCGTGCCAAAATAGCAATGCCGGGGGCTAGGTAGCCGTCGTCGTTGGAAATTAAGATATTCATAAGCGTATCCGTAACATAATCTGGGCAGTCTAACGGTTGATGATAAAGTTTGTCTATTTTTCAGATGATTTTATGTGTGTGGCGAATTGAGGGGCGTCTGAAAGAGAGAGTTCATACAATTTGCTTTATAACAATATTTGAAGTCGTGCGGTGAGAGGGAATTTTTGTAAAAGAAGGGGTGATTTATTTCTTATCAGATAATCCGCAATGCATTACAATAACAAATCGTAATCCTTATTTACAAACTACTTTCGGGAGTTATTGAAATGCGCCGTTTTTCTTATCTAATCGCTTTGTCTTCAGTATTAGCCATTTCTGCATGTGCTAGTAACCAATCAAAATCGGAGTCTTCTGTCGGAAATTCAGGCTCGGCTTCATCTCATGAACAATATGCTGGGAAAGCTTCAGGAGCATGCCGCAGTGTGGGGGAAGGGCATAAAGTGAATGGCAAAGGAAAAAATGACGTTTATATGTG
>CALDNV010000379.1:0-1067 GCA_937914605.1 uncultured Neisseria sp. | reverse complement strand
TGTTTCATTTAAGCACCCACCAATGCGCGGCGCACCGCAAAGCGATTTTTGACACCATCAAAGGTCGTCTGAAAAACAAAGAGCCTGTTATCTGCATCAGCACCCAGTTGATTGAAGCCGGTGTGGATATTTCCATGGCTTGCGTGATTCGCGCCTTGGGCGGGCTGGATAGCATTGCCCAAGCGGCGGGGCGTTGCAACCGGCACGGCGAGAAAGAAGGCAAAGGGCAGGTGTGGGTGCTGAATTTGCAAGAGCAAGATTTTACGCGGATATTGCCCGATATTCAGGCAGGCAAAACCCATACCGAACGTGTGTTTCGCGATTTTGCCGGACAGGATATTTTGCAGCCTGCCGCGATGGAGCGTTATTTTGAATACTATTTTTACCAGCGCAGCGATGAAATGTCGTATTCCGTCAAAAACAGCGCAACGGGTTCACTGCTGGATTGGTTGAGCGATAACGCGCTGAATCCTTATGGCGAAAAAAACAATAAAAGAAACAAACCGTTGCCGTTGCTGATGCAATCCTTCAAAAGTGCGGGGCGCGTTTTCCAAGCCATAGACGCGCCGACACACGCTGTGATTGTGCCGTATGGCGAAGGTGTGGAACTCATTGCCAAACTCTGCGGCGAATGGGCTCCGAAAGAAATGTATGATGCAAAGAAAAAAGCCCAGCGTTACAGCGTGAATGTCTTCCCCAACGTTTGGGATAAATTACAAAAAGAAAACGCCCTGCATGAAACCATTGAAGGCTCGGGTATTTATTATCTGAATGAACGCTATTACAACGATGAATTCGGCTTGTCTTTAGATGAAACAAGCGAAATGACTTTTTACGACTTATAGGAGCAATATGAACAGCAAAATCAGTTTCCGCGTATGGGGGCGGCAAGCCTTGTTTACCGACCCCGTTACCAAAATTGGCGGCGAAAAATTCAGCTACCAAGTGCCAACATACGAAGCCATTAAAGGCATTGTCAAAAGCATTTACTGGAAGCCAACCTTGATTTGGCATATTGACCACATCCGCGTGATGAAACCCATCCGCACCCAAAGCAAGTCCACCAA
>CALDNV010000378.1:0-1535 GCA_937914605.1 uncultured Neisseria sp. | reverse complement strand
ACCCAAGACACCCGCCCCCTTATCCGCGTCGTTGCCGGCATCCTGCTCAACCAAGACGGAGACTACCTGCTCAGTTCCCGCCCCGAAGGCAAGCCCTATGCCGGATATTGGGAATTTGCCGGCGGCAAAGTCGAAGCGGGCGAAACCGACTTCCAAGCCCTGCAACGCGAGTTCGAAGAAGAACTCGGCATCCTCATCCTCGCCGCCACGCCTTGGCTGACCAAAATCCATTCCTACGAACACGCCCGCGTCTGCCTGAAATTCCTATGGGTAAACCCCGACCAATGGACGGGCGCCCCCCAATCCTGCGAAGGGCAGGCATGGTCGTGGCAAAAAGCGGGCGATTTCAACGTCGCCCCCATGCTGCCCGCCAACGGTCCGCTGCTGCGCGCCCTTTCCGTCCCACGCCGGCTTCAAGGTCGTCTGAAAACAGGTTTGCACGGACAAAACAGCACCGGCGAATACCGCGTCGCGCCCTACTCCCTTGCCGAGCCGCACCACGCCAACATCCTCATCTCAGAAACCGAACTGCGCAAACTCGGCAAGCTGCCCCAAGCCCAAAGCGTTTGGGTGTCGGTACACACCCGTAAACAATGGCAGCGCGTACAAGATGCCGACGTCGTCGTTTGGCAAGTCAACCACGAATCAAGCGCACGGCAAGTGCTTGAAATATTAGAACAAGGCGTATCCGTTCCGCTGGTTGTTGCCGCGCCCGAAACACTGGTTTCAAGCTACCGCGACCGCTGGCTCTCGACAGGCGCACACGCCGTCCTGACCGACAATGATACCGAGGTCGTCTGAAATGGACAAAAACCGCAAACTCCTCCTCGCAGGTGTCCTCCTCATCCTCTTCGCAGCCGCCAAACTCCTGCTGCTGGACTGGTGGCAAAAACAACAGCCCCAAGCCCGCGCCACCGAGTGCAACCTCATCAAAGGCTGCACCCTGCCCGACGGCTCGCACGTCCGCTCCACCCCCATCAGCCACCGCTCCGCCTTCGACATCACCGTCGAAAACACCCCGGCCGAAACACAGCAAGTCAGCATCAGCTTCAGCATGAAAGACATGGACATGGGCTTCAACCGCTATATGCTCCAACAACAATCCCCGCGCACTTGGCAAGCGCACCAAATCCACCTGCCCGTCTGCGTCGAAGGCAGACGCGACTACATCGCTGACATCACCATAGGCGGACAGACTTTTCAGACGACCTTTACCGCCCAGTAAGTGTTCTACGCGTATTCAAACAGGAAAACTTTTGCACGGGTTCAATTTCAATCAGAAACCTGAAAAGAGTACCTATAACATGAAAGCGATTGTTTAGATGTTTTTCACACTAAACAATCGCTTTCTTCAGGTTTGTACAACATAAAACCATGCCGGTTTATATTTAATTCCCCATCAAGCCGATAAGCTAGAAATCCCATTAAAATCAACATATCAATTCCATATTCAATATATTGGGATTCCGCCATCAAGCCGTTTATAGTGGATTAAATTTAAATCAGGACAAGGCGACGAAGCCGCAGACAGTACA
>CALDNV010000377.1:0-8598 GCA_937914605.1 uncultured Neisseria sp. | reverse complement strand
TTGCTCATAAAAAAACTGCACCTTGTGAGTTGGAGGGGATGTCCAACTTTTGGGGTGCAGTTCAAACCTGAATCTCAAGTTTTCAGACGACCTTTCGTCTTAGGGCTTCAATATTTCACATCGGCAACGCGGTTTTACAAATCCTGCAAACGCTCGACCGAAGGGGCGTAGTAATATGCGCCGGACACGGCGGTGGAAAGATGCTTGAGCAGCAGGTCGGTTTTGCCGTCGGCATCGCCGAACATATGTAAAAGCTGTACTTCGATGTTGTGCAGGGTCTGGCAGTAGGCGGTGAACATCAGGCCGTGTTCGCCGCTGATTTTGCCGAAGGGCAGGCTGCGGCGGACGATTTTCAGACCCACGCCGTTTTCTTTCAGGTTGACGCGGCCCAAATGCGAATCAGGTAGGCGCACGTCTTTGCTGAACTCTTCATTCGCTTCTTTGCTGCGGCCAACGCTGGCTTCTTGTTCGGCAACGGGGACGGCATCCCATTTTTTCAGGTCGTGCAGGTATTTTTGCAGCAGGACGTAGCTGCCACCAGCATCGGGTCGGCCTTCGGGAATAATGGCGACATTGCGGACGTTTTCATCGCCTTGAGGGTTTTCAGTGCCATCGACAAAGCCGTCCAGTCCGCGGTCTTCATACAGGCGCAAGCCGTGTTCCTCGGTGGCGATGCTGATGCTGTCGCCGAACGCGGTAAAGACGGATTGTGCGAGCGCGAAGGCGGCGTTTTGGCAGTAGGCTTGGATGTGGATGTAAATATCGTGTTGGGTCGAAGGGGCAAGGCCGTTGCCCATGACGGGGAAGGGCTTGATTTCACTGCCTTCTTCTGCGTGTCCGAACGCTTTCCATGCGTCGCTGCCGAAGGCGATGGTCATGCCTAAAATGTCTTCTGGAAAGCGGGTTTTGAGTTTCTCCAAGGCTTCAAGCGAGCTTCGGCAGGCGGTTTTGATGTCGTCGTAGCGACCGTCGCGGATGTCGGCTTCGATGAATATGCCGGCTTGGGCGTGGTCGGGGATGATGGCGGTTTGCGGGCGGGGCATTGTGTTTCCTTTTCAGTTTATTGGATTTTTCAGGCGGTATTATAGCACTTAAGGTTTTCAGACGACCTCGTCTGAAAGGGCGGATATGATAGAATCCGCCGTTTGTGTTTTGATTTTCAACAGGTTCGCTTTATGTTCGGCACGATGTTTTTGATGATGATTGTATTGCTCCAGCTTTTCACGTTCGGGCTGGGGCGTTCGTTGCAATGGCTATTCGCGCCGGTGGTCGGCAAGGCGGGCAGGCGTTGGCTGATGGGGGTGTCGTATTTCGTAACCAACGGCCTGCTGGCAGGGCTTTTGTTGGAATTGGGACATTTTATGTTCCGCATCATGGCGTTTTGGATGGTGTTGCTGCTGTTTGTGATGTATGCGGCATTGGCGACGTTTATCCTGTTTCTACTGCTGCGCAAATTCGTGGCAAGCCGGTCGCTGTCGCGTAGCCTGCGGTTGTTCGCGCCGCTGTTCGTATTAGGTTTGGTCGGCTTTGGGATGTACAACGCCTATACGCCCGTCGTCCGTCATCAGACCGTCATGATCGATAAGAAAATGGACAAACCGCTGCGCATCGGCGTGGCAAGCGACCTGCACTTAGGGATTTTGTTCGGCGCGCGGCAACTGGATAAGCTGGTGGACATCATGAACCGCGAAAAAGTCGATTTAATCCTGTTGCCGGGCGATTTGATGGACGACAACGTCGATGCCTACCGCAAAGAGAATATGCAGCCGCATCTGGGTCGTCTGAAAGCGCCGTTGGGCGTTTACGCGATTTTGGGCAACCACGATATGTTCGGCGACAGCGCGCGCATCCGCCATGACCTTGAGGCGGCGGGCATTACCGTACTCGGCAACCAAGTGTTGCAACACGATGCGTTCCTGCTCGTCGGCCGCAATGATGATTTGGACCACGACCGTCCGTCTGTCGCACAGTTGCTGGAAAACCACAATACCGACCAGCCCGTTTTGCTGATGGATCACCGCCCGACCGAAGTCGAGGCGCACGCCAAGCTGCCTATTGACGTTCAAGTTTCCGGTCATGTCCACAACGGTCAAATCGCGCCGGCAAACCTGATTGTGCGCACCCTCTACCGCCTTGCCTACGGCTACGAGGAAATCGGCGGAAGACACTTTTTTGTTACTTCCGGCTACGGTTTCTGGGGGATTCCGCTGCGCTTGGGTTCGCAGTCGGAAGTGTGGGTAATTGATGTGAAAGGGAAATAGCGGTATTGCAAAATGAAAAGATAAAAAGTACAGGCTTGCCGTCTTGCCGTTACGCAGCCTGTATTTTTATTTGTTGTGAAATGTTATGACGTGCGCGGCTTTATTGTTTTTAGAATATGGTTCCAATCTATTGAATCAATCGAAACAAGGAAATCAATAGAAAATTACCAAATAAAACCGTTCGAACCGATCTTGCAATGCAAACTGTTTTTATTTATATTTACGTTTAAGAATAAAACACACTATCAATACTGAGCGAAAGAAAACACGGAGCACATCATGTTTGTTTGCATTTGCAACGCCATTACCGACCACGACATCAAAGAAACCATCGCTGCAGGCGCGAGTACCATGAGCGATTTGCAGGCTCAATTGGGCGTTGCCACTTGCTGCGGCTGCTGCGGCGAGTTGGCGGCTTCCTTCCTGAATGCCAACAGTGCGCAAACGACAGTTACCGCCGGTATCAATGTGCAATCCTAATCTTGTCTAAAGCATTATCAAAGGTCGTCTGAAACCGAAATCAAGGTTTCAGACGACCTTTGCATTGACGGCAGCCTTTATCTTACAATCCGTTTTTCGTTTACCACACCGCAAAGCATCCGCTATGAAGCTGACCCTGATGTTTCGAGAATATTGCAGTCTCTGTCACAAAATGCGTGAACAGCTCAAGCCGTATCAAGAGGCATTCGGTTTTGAGTTGGAAATCTTCGATGTCGATGAAGACCCTGTTTTAGAAGAACAATATAACGAGCTTGTCCCCGTGTTATTGGATGGTGACGAAGAAATCTGCCATTGGTTTTTGGATGAGGAAAAACTGAAGGCATGGTTGGAAGGGAAGAAACCGATCGTCCGAGCATAGTTTTGTTGTTCCATCCTGATGTGCAGTGAATCCCTTATCAATAAAAAGGTCGTCTGAAAAAAACAAACGGAGTTTTTTCAGACGACCTTTTTGCTATGTTAAAACCGGATTATTCCGCCTTCAAACCTGCCACACACTGCTTGTCGCGATCTTCAAACGCTTGCGCGCCGCCAAGCAGGTCGAGCTGCTCTTGCGGGCTGAGTTTGCCCAATGAACGGATTTGATCTTCGGAGAGTTTGTCCAAAGGCTTGTCCCACATACAGGTGCAGTAATCGGTGGCGAGTTTGCTGTTGTTTGAATCCAAGCCCCTTTCTTTCAAATCGTTTTGCCATTTTTCGGCAAAGGGGATGTTTTTCACGCAAGACTCAAAGATGTTATGCTTTGCCTGCGGTTTGGACATGGCGCATTGGGAGAGCAGGGCGGTCGCGGCGAGCAGCGCCAAAATGACCCACGCCCAAATGCGGATGGTGCGGATTTTGGCTTTCGCTTTTTTACGCGCCGCGGCTTGCTCTTCGGCGGACATTTCGTTTTTCGGCTCAGTCATGCAGGCTTTCCATGCGGATCATGGTGATCGGTTTTTCCACGCAGCTTAATGCTTCGATGGCGGCAATGGCGCGCTTGATGTTTTTCTCGACCGTGCTGTGGGTCAGAATCACGATTTCGGCGGTGGTTTGGTCGATCACGCCTTTTTGGATTAAGGCTTCGATGGACACGTTTTCTTTTGCCAAAAGCGCGGCGATTTGCCCCAGCGTACCCGGTTCGTCTTTGGCTTGGACGCGCAGGTAGTAGCTGCTGGTGATTTCGTCCATAGGCAGGATGGTTTGCACTTGGACTTGGGCGGGTTGGAACGCCAGATGCGGTACGCGGTGGTCGGTATCGGCTTCAATCAGGCGGGCGATGTCGATGATGTCGGCAACCACGGCGGAAGCGGTCGGCAATGCGCCCGCGCCCGCGCCGTAATATAAGGTTTCGCCGACCATATCGGCGTTGACGCGCACGGCGTTCATCACGCCGTTGACGTTTGCCAAGAGGCGGCTTTCGGGAATCAGGGTCGGATGGACGCGCAATTCGATGCCTTTGTCGGTTTTGCGGGTGATGCCCAGAAGTTTGATGCGGTAACCGAGTTCTTCGGCGTATTTGATGTCGCGGCTGTCGAGTTTGCTGATGCCTTCGAGGTAGCAGGCAGGGAAGTTCATCGGCGTACCGAATGCCAGCGCGCTCATGATGGTAATTTTGTGGCCCGCGTCGTTGCCTTCGATGTCGAAGGTCGGATCGGCTTCGGCATAGCCCAATGCTTGCGCTTCTTTCAATACGTCGGCAAACGCGCTGCCTTTTTCGCGCATTTCGGAGAGGATGAAGTTGCTGGTGCCGTTGATGATGCCGGCGATGCTGCGGATGCGGTTGGCGGCGAGGCCTTCGCGCAGGGCTTTGATAATCGGGATGCCGCCCGCTACTGCCGCTTCAAATTGCACCATGACGTTTTTTTCTTCCGCCAGCGGGAAGATTTCGTTGCCGTATTCGGCGAGCAGTTTTTTGTTGGCGGTAACGATGTGTTTGCCGTTTTCAATGGCTTTCAATACCGCATCTTTGGCGATGCCGGTACCGCCGAACAATTCGACGACGACATCGACGTCTTCACGCGCGACCAGTTCGAACGGGTCTTTGACAAAGGCTGCGGACGGACAGGTTTGGCGGGCTTTTTCTTCGCTCAAGTCGCATACGGCACTGATGCGCACTTCGCGTCCCAAACGGCGGCTGATTTCCGCCGCATTGTCCTGCAACACGGCAGCCGTACCGCCGCCGACCGTACCTAAACCTAAAAGACCGATGTTTACTGGCTTCATTGTGCCTCCTTGTGAGCCGATTCTCTTAAATCAAAAAGTAAAAACAGAAATTCAGAAAGCCCGAAACGCACCGCCGCCGCAGATTGATATAATGCTGATTTTGCAAGGGCGGAAGACGCAGGCTAAAGTCGCCCATCCTACCTGAAATTGCCTGATTTTGCACCTTTTTTACGGAACGCGGCGAAAGGGCGGCAAGCCTGTTTGAAATTGATATATCAAGCCGAGAAGGAAACGGAAGAAAATGCTGATTGAAGAAAACAAAACCGATGAAACCCTAAGCCTGACCGCTTATCGGGCGGGCGCAATCGAAGCGGGCGGCAAAACCTACACCGCCCCCATCATCTGGCGCAACGGCAAAATCGAAGCAATGAACGTGCAAACGCCGTCCGAACTGACTGCCGCCGACCTGTTTCAGACGGCCTCCGAGTCGGACGGCTTGCCCGAAGTCATCATCATCGGCACAGGGGAGAAGCAGCAGTTCCTCCATCCGAAAATCGCCGCCGAACTTGCCGAACACGGCATCGGGCTGGAATGTATGAACACAGCCTCCGCCTGCCGAACGCTGGTGTTGCTGCAAGGAGAAGGACGCAGCGTTTGGGCTTGGCTGTGGGTGTGAACAGGCATCCGCTGGATATAAAAAGGTCGTCTGAAAATTTCAGACGACCTTTGTCTATGAAACAGCCGATACCTTATCCCAATACGACAAAACGTCCGTCAAAGATGGCAGCCAATTCGTTTTCCGAATAGATTTCGGTTTGCAGGGTGATTTTTCCTTTTTTATGGCGCTCGAACATGGTTTTGAGTTTTTGCCACTCTTCAGCCGGCGGACTGCGTGTGATGATGGTCAGATCGCCTCGGGCAGGGCGCGGGTAGCGGGTAGTGCCTTCTTGAATGACGATATTGCCATCCGATTCGGGGCAATGGAGATAGACAGTTGCCCAGCCGCCGACGGTTGCCGCCAACGCGATACTGCCGCCGAAGGCAGTATTTTTATGATTGCGGTTGGGGGCGTGGGGTGCGAAAAGTACGGTCTGATCCGCTGTGGTTTCCAAGACGCTTAGCTCGAGCAGGGCGGTCGCAGGGATGTGGGCATGTAGGAAATCTTGCAGGGTTTTGGGGTTCATGGTCGGTATCGGGATAGGTCGTCTGAAAATCAGGAGCAGGCAGCAAAGCCCCACCAATTATAGCGATAAGGTAGTGCAGAGGGCTTATTTTGATTGCTTGTGCTGTCCTGCCAGACGCACATAATGCGCGGACGAATATTTCAAAAACTCTTTTTCTTTGTCGGTCAGCGGGCGGACTTGTTTGACGGGCGAGCCGACATAAAGATAGCCGCTTTCCAAACGTTTGCGCGGCGGCACCAAGCTGCCTGCGCCTATCATCACGTCGCTTTCGACGACAGTATCGTCCAGAATAATTGTTCCCATACCGATTAAAACACGGTCGCCGATACGGCAGCCGTGCAGCATGACTTTGTGTCCGACGGTAACGTCTTCACCGATGACAAGGGGCGAGCCTTCAGGTTTTTCCGCGTTTTTGTGCGAAACGTGCAAGACGCTGCCGTCCTGTACATTGCTGCGCGCGCCGATGCTGATGCTGTTCACATCGCCGCGCAAAACGGCATAGGGCCAGACGGATACGTCTTCGGCAAGCGACACTTCGCCGATGATGACCGAAGTTTCATCGATAAGGCAGGACTCGTGGACTTGCGGAGTATGGTCTAAGAAGGGGCGGATGGGGTTCATGCGGTTATTTCCTTTGTAAGCAGGGTTTGTTTTAAGAAGAGGTCGTCTGAAACGGATTTCAAGCTTTTCAGACGACCTTTTTAAATGTTGGGTCTTCGACTCAAATTAACTTTGTGAATAATGATCAAAAAATCAAGTTTGATTTATGGTCCTACTTTCAATCAATTTTTTCCATTGATATAAAAGGGACAAAAAGTATTCAAAGTCATAAATAGTTACTTCCATTTCAGTAAATTCGTTAAAAATATTTATCTTATCTTTTGTTATGGAAATTGTGTGTGCATTGCCTGTTCCCTGCCAGTTTTCTATTTCATCATTTTTAATTTGATTAATGATATCAATGATAAAGTTAACATAGTAATCACCTCCTTGAATATCTCCTTCAAAAAAGTCTCCGATAACTTGTTCATCAGGATTGGTGGCATTTTTTACACAACAATAATTATCTTTATCTAAAAAAAACTCCATGTTTTAACTCCTTCTGCAAACCCAATCGGGTTCTGACTCACGAACCGCTCGATTTCAGGGTCGTAATACCGGAAACGGATGTAGTGTAACCCGCTTTCTTTGTCGTAATACTGACCTTGGAAGCAGTTTATTACCGTTGTCAGCGATAGAACTAACTATATTAGGCAATTAGATAGATACTTCTTTCCTACTTTCAATCAATTTTTTCCATTGATATAAAAGGGACAAAAAGTATTCAAAGTCATAAATAGTTACTTCCATTTCAGTAAATTCGTTAAAAATATTTATCTTATCTTTTGTTATGGAAATTGTGTGGGCATTACCTGTTCCCTGCCAGTTTTCTATTTCATTATTTTTAATTTGATTAATGACATCAATGAATAAATTGACAGTGTAATCGCAACCTTGAATGTCTCCCTCAAAAAAGTCTCCGATAACTTGTTCATCAGGATTGGCAGTATTTTTTACACAGCAATAATTATCTTTATCTAAAAAAAACTCCATGTTTTAACTCCTTCGGCAAACCCAATAGGATTCTGACTCACGAACCACTTGATTTCAGGGTCGTAATACCGGAAACGGATGTAGTGTAACCCGCTTTCTTCGTCGTAATACTGACCTTGGAAGTGGAACGGGATGTTGACTTTGAGGTCGTCTGAAACAGGTTTCAAGCTTTTCAGACGACCTTTTCAAACCCACCCATACACATGAATTAAGATTTCAAACGGGGTACAGTTTTCTCATCATTTATTCATTGGAAAAAACGATCATTTTTCCTTCCGGATAATCTCCTTTCCAGCCGCAAGGGAAACCGTTATGTTGGAAAACATACAAAATATCTTTCCAAATTTCCGGCATATAATTATTGGCGTAACAATTCAATAAAATTTTCATATAATAAGGCATTGTTTCCTCAAGGAAGTTTACTACACCCTCTATCGTGAGCTTTTTATCTGCCCCATGTAAATTCTTATCTAGAGCCCCCAGACAATTGGTCTTAATTAATTTACGACCAACCAAGTAGTGCCAATCAAAATCATCCGAATCTGGGAATTGATGAGCATCTATAATCTCCTGCCACTCACCCCATTCGCGACCTAACAGATATCTGGCTTCCTCCGGAGAAGTGGTAACGATAAATTTTTCACGATCGCCGTCATAAGGACGGGAAAAGAAACTGTCTGATGACAAAAAATCAACCACGGGTTGTGCTGATTCAAGTATTTGATTTAAAGTCTTTTTCATTGTTGATTACCTTTTGACTCAAATTTTATAAGCACCAAGCCAGGGAATATTTGTTTACAGGGCGTGGGCGAGATGAAAAATATTCGGTTTATATTATCTATCTGTCTTCGGGCTGACAACTGTTATAGTGGATTAACTTTAAACCAGTACGGCGTTGCCTCGCCTTAGCTCAAAGA
>CALDNV010000376.1:0-8600 GCA_937914605.1 uncultured Neisseria sp. | reverse complement strand
AGCAATATTTTCTTTACGGCAGAATTCAATCAAATCCTGATGCGCAGTCAAGGCGATGTTTTGCAACTTGGGTTCAATCGCCGTACCGGCATTACCGGGCGCAACAAATACTGTTTCCACTTTGGGCGATTGCGCCAATTTCCAAGCCAACGCGTGTTCGCGACCGCCATTACCGATAACCAGCAGTTTCATGCCATCTCCTTGACAAATATGTACTTTTAACGAAAACTCGATACAAGGGGACTTTTGTCCCATTTGAAGAAATTTTGGTGGAATCAAACAAAAGACCGCTTCATTCCACTTTGCAACCTATTTGACTTATCCACGAAATTAAAAAAGGACAAGTAACCATGCAAAAACGTATTGATGAAATCCAAAGCAAATACCGCGAATGGTGTCATCTACTACCGCAATTGGAAGAAGACATCCGGCGTTGGAAACATGCCGTCGCTTTGATTCGCGATATGGACAATTTTTATACCCATGAGTATCAGGCGTGCCATCAAGCCATTGAGGACGGGGCAGAACTGGATTTGAGTACGGAAGGCGAATACAGCATTATGAGTGAAGATGCGTTATGGAACGCGCTGGGCGAATTTTATCAATTAGCCTGGCTATATTTGCGCTCCAGCGTCGATGCCTTAGACAGATATACACAAGAAGATTTATGAGAGAAGAGGTCGTCTGAATACCATCCAAAGCATTTCAGACGACCTTTTCATTCAAAAGGCTTTTCCGTATTTACTTCAATCTGCCGAGTATTCTTCCAAGCCGAAACACAGGCCTCATAATTTGCCAACGACAAACTTACCGTCAATCGACAATCCAACTGTAAATCCTGCTCCAATATATCCGCCTGATATTGTTTAGCGATGCGTATTGCTTCGTTCAAAAACGGATATTCACATTTCAGCCAAACGGTTTTTTCAATATTCTTTTCAACCACTTCCGCAACTGCCAACGCTTGAGCCGTTGCCTCTTTATACGCATGTATCAGACCGGGAACGCCCAATAAAGTACCGCCGAAATAGCGGACGACCACGACCAAAACATCGGTTACACCCACCGAATCAATCTGCCCCAAAATCGGCCGACCCGCGCTTCCTGACGGCTCTCCATCATCGTTGGCACGAAATTGCATACCATCTACGCCCAAACGATAGGCATAGCACCAATGCCGCGCCTTATGGTGTTCTTCCTTTAACGGATCGAGATATTTTTTCACATCAGCCAATGTCCGAATCGGATAGGCAAATGCGATAAAACGGCTGCCTTTATCTTTAAACTCAGCCTGTGTCGGGGAAGTAATGGTTTTATAAGTCGTAATCATGCTGAAATGTTTTCAGACGACCTCATCAATAACAAGGTCGTCTGAACGTTTCACGTGAAACATCAATTTTTCAATACTTCTGTTAATTGCGGGACGATTTCAAATAAATCGCCAACCAATCCGTAATCGGCCACATTGAAAATCGGCGCATCAGCATCTTTGTTGATTGCGACAATGACTTTGCTGTCTTGCATACCGGCAACGTGTTGAATCGCACCTGAAATACCGATTGCAAAATAGAGCTGCGGTGCAACCACTTTACCGGTTTGTCCGACTTGTACATCATTCGGCGCATATTCGGCATCAACTGCCGCACGGGATGCACCAATTGCCGCACCTAAAACATCCGCCAACGGTGTCAGCACTTCATTGAATTTTTCCGCGCTACCCAACGCACGGCCACCGGAGACAATGACTTTTGCCTGAGTCAGCTCAGGACGATCGGAATGGGAAAGCTGACGATTCACAAAACGGCTCAGGTTTTGAGCAGGGGTCGCTTCAACATTAACCGCCTCAGCATGACCACCTTGCGCCGGAGCTGCGTCAAAAGCTGTTGCACGGAAGGTCAGCACCAATTTCTCTGAATCGGCTTGCACGGTTTCAAATGCATTACCCGCATAAATCGGACGCACAAAAGTCGTGTTATCCACAATCTCGGTCAAATCAGAAATTTGCGGCACATCTAATAATGCGGCTACGCGGGGCAGAAGGTTTTTACCGAATGTGGTTGCCGTTGCTGAAACATAGCGGTAATCCGCTGCCAATTTGACAACCAGCGGAGCCAGTTCTTCAGCCAAACCTTCGGCATAATGGGCAGCATCCGCAATCAAAACTTTTTCCACACCCGCTACTTGTTTCGCGGATTCCACTACGGCCGATGCGCCGTTTCCGACAACCAATAAATCGACTTTACCCAGTTTGGCAGCAGCGGTAACGGCATGCAAAGTGGCAGGATTCAACTGTTTGTTGTCGTGTTCAGCAATAATCAATACGCTCATTTCAGTCTCCTCAAATCACTTTGGCTTCGTTTTTCAATTTTTCAACCAATTCGGCAACGCTTGCTACTTTTACACCTGCCTGACGCGCTTTAGGCTCGGCAAATTTCACCGTTTTCAGACGAGGTGAAATATCCGCAACCAAATCGGCAGGCGCCAGTTTTTCCAAAGGTTTTTTCTTTGCCGCCATAATATTGGGGAGTTTGACAAAGCGCGGCTCGTTCAAACGCAAATCCGCGCTGATAACAGCAGGCAGTTTCAATGCTAGGGTTTCTTCGCCGCCATCAATTTCGCGCACAATCTGCACTTCGTCACCTTCAATTTGTACTTTGGACGCGAACGTACCTTGCGCCGCATTCAGCAAAGCAGCGAGCATTTGCGCCACTTGGTTGGCATCATCATCAATCGCTTGTTTGCCCAAAAAGAAAATTTGTGGATTTTCTTTGTCTGCAACGGCTTTCAGCAACTTGGCAACTGCCAGCGGCTCCAATTTAGTATCGGTTTCAACATGAATTGCACGGTCGGCACCCATCGCCAAAGCTGTACGCAACGTTTCTTCGCATTTCTTTTCGCCCAAAGAAACCGCTACGATTTCGCTTACTTTTCCGGCTTCTTTCAAACGGACGGCTTCTTCCACAGCGATTTCGTCAAACGGATTCATCGACATTTTGACATTGCCGATATCCACATCCGAACCATCGGCTTTTACACGAACTTTGACGTTGTAGTCCACTACGCGCTTTACTGCGACCAGTGCTTTCATTGAATTCTCCTAAAAAGAACGTTGCTTTCACCATCCAGCAAAACCAAACCTTCTTCTCTATAAAATCAAATCCGTTTTTTCTTAAAAACGAATTCATTCAGAAATCTTTCAGATAATGATTGCCGATTATACCATTTTTTAAAGCATTTACTCAGGCTGAAGGATATACATTCCTGTACTCAACAAACTGGAAAATGTCATGCCGCTATATCAGTTTCAGACGACCTTTGAGCCTTCATCAGCAGCCACACAATCCATCAGCGTTTGATAAACCAAATCCGCAGTCGGAATCTGCCCGATATTGCCCAAATTTTTTGCAACAGCCGAAACTTGAACGCCTGTTTTAATCGGATCAGTATCGGTATAAATACCGACCACAGGTTTTTCCAAAGCATTTGCCAAATGCAGCAAACCGGTATCCACGCCGACAATTCCGACTGCGTGTTTCAGCAGATACGCCGCCTGCAATAAATTCATTTTGTCGCACACTATAGCAAAAGATAGTCCGTCTGCAATTTGTTCGGCACGCGTTTTTTCAGTTTCATTTCCCCACGGCAGGTAAACATTGCATTGTTGTTCTTCATTCAGCTTTTGCAGCAACGCCCGCCAGTTTTCCACAGGCCATAACTTACTGTCCCGGCTGGTCGCGTGCAAAGCCACATAATACGGCTGCTCCAAATTTTTCAGACGACCTGCTTCGGGAACGGTCAAACCGAATACCTGCGTTTCCGGCATTGCATATCCAAATACTTGAGCGAACAGCTCACGGTTGCGCCAAACGGCATTTTTCCCTTTCGGTACAGCGTATGTTTTCGCATACGCCAACGCAGCCAACCCCTCGCGCGCGCTGTTTTTATCTAAACCATAAATAGGGGATTTTGCCATTTTGGAGAAAAACGCGCTTTTAATCAGACCTTGACTGTCCAATACAAAATCAAATGCTTCCTGCCGCAAGGCCTGTTTCAGACGACCTATTTCCTGCCAAGTTTCTGCTTGAAAAAGATGTTTGCGCCATTGCCGCCATTTCATCACATGGATTTTTTTTACGAACGGATGCAGGCGCGCAATATCCGCAAATCCGGCTTCACACAACCAATGGAGTTCCACATCAGGGCATTGTCGCGCCAAATCTTCGATTGCGGGCAAAGTGTGAATTAAATCGCCCATACTGGACAAGCGGACAAGCAAAATTTTCATATTTAGAAAGGGGGTTTCACGTGAAACAATTTTAACTTATTGATTATTAATATATTTTTTAATTTCTTCAGCGTTTTTTAAGATAATTGCACCGGCAGAACGCATTTCCTGCCATGCCGTTTCGATGGTATCCGGCGCAATGCCCCGACAAGCCGCTTCATTGACGATAACCTGCCAATTGCCGCCTTTGAGCAACTGCAAAACCGTTGTTTTAACACAATAATCCGTTGCCAACCCGCCGACAATGACCGTATCCGTATTTTGACAACGCAGCCATTCAATCAGCCCTGTACTCAGTTTTTCCTCAATATCGTGAAAACACGCGCCATAAGGATGCAATTCAGGATCAACGCCTTTCCAAACGCAATAATCGTATTCTTTGGCAGAAGGCAGTCCGTCCAACAATTCATAGCCACGCGTACCGACCATCGCATGAGCCACCCAAGTCAAATCCGCATCGGGCAAACCTGTCGGCTTTAACATATCAACAGGGTTATCCACAAGCCATTTCGCTGCCGCATGATGCGCATCTTTCGTCATCACGCGCAAATCCGCCAAAGCGGCTTGGGCATTCAACTCTTCGACAATCAAATGCCCCTCGTTTACAGGCAGCTCTTTAGGACACAAAGGCGTAAAAGTTTTTTGTGCATCAACATCAATGGAAACAATCATCTCATCATTTCAAAGCGATTAAAATGCCCTGTATTATAACAAATTACTTCCCAAAAGCGGTAAAACCGGCTGTGATAAGATAACGTTTTTCCGAAAAACTTGTCCACAATCCTCATGACTTACACCATCGTCACCATCGCTACCGCCCGCTCGCCCTACAAACAGAAATTCGGCGTCGCCCGTCAGCCCGGCTTGGTTCCCGCCGCAGAAGTCTGCATCGAGCTAAATCCCGAATTTACCGCAGACAGCGTACGCGGATTGGAACACTTCGACTATGTGTGGATAAGTTTTATCTTTCACGGCGTATTGGATGAAGGCTGGGCACAAATGGTGCGCCCGCCACGGCTCGGTGGCAAACAAAAAATGGGCGTATTCGCCACGCGCAGCCCCCACCGCCCCAATCACCTCGGACTGTCGCTCTTAAAACTCGAACGCATCGAAACCGGCAAACCCGTCCGCCTCTATTGTAGCGGCGCAGACCTGCTGGACGGCACACCAATTGTCGACATCAAACCCTACATCCCCTTTGTCGAATCCAAACCCAATGCCTCATCCGGCTTCGTCAGCGGCAAACCCGAAGAGCTTGAAGTCGTATGGCTTGAAAACATCGGCGCAGAAAATTTATCTGCCAGCACCCAAAACCTGATCAGCCAAAGCATAGCCCAAGACCCGCGCCCCGCCTATCAGAATATTCCCGAACGGATTTACGTCATGAATATTGCGGATTATGAAGTCAGGTTTCAAATCGAGGAAAACCGTGCGACGGTTATTGGGATAAGCCTTGTTTAAATTTTTAGTGTCCGCTCCCATTCAAAAAGGTCGTCTGAAAACCGAATTACACGGCGAAATATGGTTTTCAGACGACCTCTTCAAAAAATTGGCATAAAACTTGCATGAAATTCAACCAAGAAATTTACGTTTCACCCAAAATTTGATTAAACATCAAAAGAAACAACCAGTAACGCGATTTTACCCGTGCCAAACACACGCTTGCCTGAAGACGATATACCATTGCTTTCATTTATGTCCGTATGAAATTGTTACAAAGTGACAATAAATGTCAACAGAATGAAAACGGCGGCGCACGGATAACATCGAATCTTGACCATGCAACGGCGGCCTGATTGAAATTGCCGCAACAAAAAAGGATTAACCATGAAAACGTCCCGCATTGCCAAAACCGCCCTTTATCTCGCTGCCGCAGCCATACTGTCCGCCTGCGCCGGCAAAAGCCACGTTAAAGCCGACGGAACGACGGATAACCCCGTCTTTCCCAAACCCTACTCCGTAACCTTCAACAAAAACCAAGGCACATTCCCTACCGCCGATGAACTCGAACAGATGAAACCGGGTCTGAGCAAAGACGACATCTACAAAATCCTCGGTCGTCCGCACTACGATGAAGGTATGTTCGGCGTGCGCGAATGGAACTACCTCTTCCACTTCCGCACTCCCGGCGTTCCCGCCAATCCCGATATCGGCTCCAACGTAGAAGGCATTACCACTTGCCAATACAAAGTCTTGTTCGACAAACACAAATACGCCCGCAGCTTCCATTGGAAAGCCGTCTTCCCAGAAGATGCCGTCTGCCCGCCCGTACAAGAAGTTGCCCCACAACCCGCACCCGAACCTCAAATCATCATCCGCGAGGTTGCGCCCGAAACACCCCACCGCATCCGCAGATAATAGGAAACCATGTTGAAAAGAATCATCCTCGGCGTATCGCTGCTGGTAGGGCTGAACAGCTTTGCAGCAGCCGATGCCGCCAAAGAATACATGCAACGCAAAAAAGTCATCGTCAACACCGCCAAAGCCGAGCTGTGCTTTGCCGACGATGGCCAGTGCCACCCCGTACTCATCGGTAAAACCACGCCAAAAGGCAAATTCGACATGCAGTTGATGAAGACTTCCAAACCCGGCTACGGCGGCGAAGTCATCGGCTTCAAGCAGGAAAAAGACTTCCTCTTCGCCCTGCACCGCGTTTGGACGCTCAAACCTTCTGAACACCGCATGAAACGCATCGCCTCCGATGTCGTCTCCGACCGCATCATGACCAACGGCTGCATCAACGTAACCGACAAAGTGTACGACAAGCTGCGCAATTACTTCGTTTTGGAAGTGATTTGACGGACTACTCCGCATAACAAGGATGTAGAAAGGTCGTCTGAAAACCATTTCAGATTTTCAGACGACCTTTTTATTTAATCAAAGCGAATCTTATTCAATGAACACTTTAGATAAACCAAATCCGTAGCGTGGGCTTTGCCCACGAAACCTACCGTTTAACCATTCGAATGGGGTGGTTGTCCTTGCATTTTATTTCGTGGGCAAAGCCCACGCTACTCGTTACTGCAACAGCAACTTGTCCCTTCCCCTGTCCTGCTGGGGAAGGTTAGAATGAGGGTGGCTTTATGGTTTTAGGTAAAATCAAATTCATGCAACTTGTAGAACCACCTTCTCCCCCAACCCTCTCTCATCTGATGGGAGAGGGAGTAGATTGAAGGTAAAAACAAGGTCGTCTGAAAAAATTTTCAGACGACCTTTTCTCTTACTTATCCACAGACTGGCTTACCCAATTCGAAATCTTTTAGATTTTGCCTGCGAAGTATTCCAAAGTGCGGACGAGTTGGCAGGTGTAGGACATTTCGTTGTCGTACCAAGCAACGGTTTTCACCAGTTGTTTGTCGCCTACGGTCATTACGCGGGTTTGGGTCGCGTCGAAGAGCGAGCCGTATTCGATGCCGACGACGTCGGAAGAAACGATTTGATCTTCGGTGTAGCCGTAAGATTCGTTGGCGGCGGCTTTCATCGCAGCGTTGATTTCTTCTTTGGTTACGGGGCGTTCGAGGACGGAAACCAATTCGGTCAGCGAGCCAGTGGCAACGGGGACGCGTTGGGCGGAGCCGTCGAGTTTGCCGTTCAATTCGGGGATAACCAAACCGATGGCTTTGGCGGCGCCGGTGCTGTTGGGCACGATGTTGAGCGCGGCGGCGCGGGCGCGGCGCAAATCGCCTTTGCGGTGCGGCGCGTCAAGGGTGTTTTGGTCGCCGGTGTAGGCGTGGATGGTGGTCATCAGGCCTTCGACTACGCCGAACTCTTTTTGCAGGACTGCAGCCATCGGGGCGAGGCAGTTGGTAGTGCAGGAAGCGGCGGAGATGACGGTTTCGCTGCCGTCCAAAATGTCTTGGTTTACGCCATATACGACGGTTTTCACGTCATTGCCGCCGGGCGCGGAAATAACGACTTTGCGCGCACCGGCGCGGATGTGGGCTTCGGCTTTGGTTTTGCTGGTAAAGAAGCCGGTACATTCGAGGACGACGTCCACGCCCAAATCACCCCAAGGCAATTCTTCAGGATTCGGATTGGCGAAGACTTTGATTTCTTTGCCATTCACTACGATGGCATCGTCTTTCAATTCGGCAGTACCTTGGAAGCGGCCTTGGGTGCTGTCGTATTTGAAAAGGTGCAGCAGCATATCGGCAGGGGTCAGGTCGTTGACGGCGACGACTTCGATGCCTTTGGCTTTTTCAATTTGACGCAATGCCAGACGGCCGATGCGGCCGAAACCGTTAATCGCTACTTTGATGCTCATTTTGATACTCCTGTCAGTAGGGAAAGGGATAAATTTCAATAAGGTCTATTG
>CALDNV010000375.1:0-8585 GCA_937914605.1 uncultured Neisseria sp. | reverse complement strand
GCGCTTGGCACAAAGAGTCTTGTTTTTCCACATCTTCCCGCGCCCAGTCTAGAATGCCGCGCCATAAGGTCATGATTTGATGTTGCAGGGCGGGCGATTGCGCGAGCTGTTTTTTGAATTTGTCCAGACGGCGGTGCCACAGGTGCGATGCGGTCAGGCGTTCGGTCAGTTCGTCGTATTGCACCAAGAATTGTCGGCGCAGCGCGTTATCCTGCTTGTCCGCTGTTGCCAAATAGCCGTCTATCCATGCCAACGCTTTTTCTGCTGCCCAGTCATCGACTTTCTCCACCAAGGTTGATTTCACCGCCGCTTTAAACCTGTCCCAAGTACCGGGATTGCCGCCTTCGATTTTCGCCGCCCATTCGCGCAGGTTCTGTTCCAACATTTCGCGGGTTTCCGGCGTTTTCAGCCAACGCCGAATCTGACGGAGCAGGCTTTCAAACGCTTTTTCGTGCATCCCTTGCGCTTTCAGCAGCCGCAAACCGTCGGCAAGCGCGTTGCCGATTTGTCCGCCGCTGTAACGTTCTTCCAGCAGCATCGCCGTAAAACGCGCCGTCTGTTCCGGTTTGGCGATGGCAAGCAGCGTCGGAATCTGCTTGGAAAGCCAGGGCAGCCAGTGCGATTTCACGTCTTCGCCGTCCAGCCATTTCAATAATTTATCGCTGGGCTGCGCTTGATAAATACGCATGGCGATGGGTTTGCCCTGCAAAAAATTGTGTTCGATAAACCGTCCCAATTCATCGCCGATACGCGCCTGATTACGCGGCAAAATCGCGGTATGGGGAATCGGCAGCCCAAGGGGTCGTCTGAAAAGCGCGGTTACGGCAAACCAGTCCGCCAGCGCACCCACCATCGCCGCTTCGGCAAATGCTTTGACAAATCCCAACCAAGGATATTGGCGCACATAAACGGCGGAGGCTGCAAACAGCACGCACGCCGCAAGCAGCAAGCCCGTCGCCCAACGCCTGCTTTTTGCCAACTTTTTGCGCGCCTCATTTAAGCGGACTTGTTCCGAAAGGGTGTGCATTCCTTTTCCTTTTTTGAAAATCGGGATTTTTGAGTGGGTGTGTTTGATCAATCGGATTATACGCCGTATTGCCTAATTTTTAATCATTGAATATTTTGGTTGAGAATAGAATAAGTTAGCTGACTTTTCCACAGACTGCACACACAAAGGCAAACACGGTATGTGACTAAACCGACAAACTGCCTATTTTTTAAGCATTGTATTTTTTGTTTGATTATCAAAAGGTAATAGAACTTATTCACAGGCTGTTCACACCGTTCGGCAAAGAAATTGTGTATAGCGGGGAAGATGGGCAATTCAGGGGGAGGGCGTGTGGACGGATGATGTGGATGGTTTGCAGTATTCCTTGCCGGACCGTATTCAGACGACCTTTACTTTGCCGTGTCGCGTTACTACAATCACTATTTTAATCCAATAAAACCAGCCCTAAGGAGCGCATCATGAACGCCTCGCAATTAATTAGCAGCCTGACCCAAACCGTCGGCGAAAAATACATCATCACCGACCCCGCGAAAACCGAACAATATCGCCAAGGCTACCGTTTCGGCGAGGGTAGGGCGTTGGCGGTGGTGCGCCCCGGAACCATTCTGGAAATGTGGAAAATTTTGCAGGCCTGCGTCGAAGCGGACGTGATTGTGATTACGCAGGCGGCGAATACCGGTTTGACAGGCGGCTCAACCCCTGACGGCAACGATTACGATCGCGACATCGTGATTGTGAACACCATGCGGATGAACATCATCCAAACCATCAACAACAACGAACAAGTCGTCTGCCTGCCCGGCTCTACCCTGAATCAACTCGAATTGCTGCTGAAACCTTTGGGGCGCGAACCGCATTCGGTCATCGGTTCATCCTGCATCGGCGCGTCCGTCTTGGGCGGCGTGTGCAACAACTCCGGCGGCGCATTGGTGCAGCGCGGCCCGGCCTACACGGAAATGGCGCTGTTCGCCCAAATCAACGAAGAGGGCAAATTGGAGCTGGTCAACCATTTGGGCATAGATTTGGGCGACACGCCCGAAGAAATCCTGACCAATCTTCAAGGCCATCATTATCAAAGAAAAGACATCATGCAAGACGCGGGCAAAGGACACGACCACGCCTATTGCGACCATGTGCGCCAAGTGGACGAGCCCACCGCCGCGCGTTTCAATGCCGACCCCGCGCGCCATTACGAAGCGTCCGGTTGCGCGGGCAAACTGATGGTTTTCGCCGTCCGCTTGGACACCTTCCCGCAAGAGAAGCAAACCGCCGTGTTCTACATCGGTACCAACGACATCAACGAACTGACCGACATCCGTCGCGCCGCCTTGGGCGAATTTGAAAGCCTGCCCGTTTCCGGTGAGTATATCCATCGCGATGCTTTCGATATTGCCGACGTGTACGGCAAAGACACGTTCTACGTCATCAAAAAATTCGGTACGCACCAACTGCCGAAATTATTTGATTTCAAAGCCAAAGTTGACCGATTCGGCAAAAAAGTCAGCTTTCTGCCCAAACATTTTTCCGACAAAGTCATGCAGTTCGTCAGCAAATACCTGCCCGACCACCTGCCCAAATCCATGCGCGATTACCGCGACAAATACGAACACCATCTGATTCTGAAAATGGGCGGAAAAGGCGTCGATGAAGCGCGCGCGTTCCTGAAAGAGTATTTTGCGCACCACGGCGGCGCGTTTTTCGAATGCAACGCCGAAGAAACCCAAGCTGCCATGCTGCACCGTTTTGCCGTCGCCTCCGCCGCCATCCGCTACCGCGCCGTGCATGACGACGAAGTGGAAGACTTGGTCGCGCTGGACATCGCCCTGCGCCGCGACGACCGCGACTGGTTTGAAAAACTGCCGTCGGAAATCGACAATAAAATCATCCACAAGCTCTACTACGGACATTTCATGTGCCACGTTTTCCATCAGGATTACATCATCAAAAAAGGCAACGACTGCATGGCATTGGAGCACGAAATGCTGCATCTCTTAGACCAACGCGGCGCACAATATCCCGCCGAACACAACGTCGGCCATTTATACGAAGCGAAACCCGCGCTCAAGCAGTTCTACCGCAAACTCGACCCGACCAACAGTTTCAATCCGGGCATAGGGAAAACCAGTAAGAAGAAAAACTGGGCTGAGTGAAAAGGTAGGGATTGTGTAAATAAATGAAAGGTCGTCTGAAAACCAAATACGGTTTTCAGACGACCTTTTTTTAGATTGAGTACCCAATATTTAAAATGCAGCAACCAAAAAACAAAAGCACCGATAAATCGGTGCTTTTTAAAATTTGGCGCGGCGGACGGGGCTCGAACCCGCGACCCCCGGCGTGACAGGCCGGTACTCTAACCAACTGAGCTACCACCGCGCATCATTGTTTTGCAACAATGAAAGGAAACTTGGTGGGTGATGACGGAGTCGAACCGCCGACATTCTGCTTGTAAGGCAGACGCTCTACCAACTGAGCTAATCACCCGAGAACTCGGGATTAAACCAAAAAACCTCTATCAGGGCAAGCCGTTTGTTTCAAGATAAATATATTTATTTGAATATAAATAATAAATAAGTTTAGTATTATCTCAATCAAAAATCATATGCCCCAATTTATCGGCTTTGGTGTGCAGATAACGTTCGTTTTCCGCATTCTCGCCGACATGGAGCGGAATACGTTCGACGACATTGATGCCTGCATCTTTCAAGGTTTGAATTTTTTCAGGATTGTTGGTCAACAGTTTGACGGCGCGGATATTCAGATGGTCGTAGATTTGCTTGGCAAGCGTAAAGTCGCGTGCGTCAACGGGCAGTCCGAGTGCGAGGTTGGCTTCGACCGTATCCATCCCCTCGTCTTGAAGTTTATAGGCACGGATTTTGTTGATTAAACCGATGCCGCGCCCTTCTTGACGCAAATAAACGATGACACCGCGCCCTTCTTGTTGAACCGCCTTCATCGCGGCTTCAAGCTGCGGGCCGCAGTCGCATTTTTTGGAAAACAGGGCATCCCCGGTCAAACATTCGGAATGGATGCGGGTCAGGACAGGGAGGTCGTCTGAAAAATCGCCCATCGTCAAAGCGATGTGTTCTTGTCCGTTCAGTTCTTCAAAACCGTGCATAGTGAAGTCGCCCCATTCAGTCGGCAGGCGGCAGGAAGCGACGAATTTCAAAGTGTTATTCATGCTCTTCTTCCTTGTCTTCGATGCCTGCCAATGCTTTCAGCGGCTCGGCAAGTGCCAAAGCCAGTGCCGACCAATCCGTTTGGGCCGCGTCATCAGCTTGATCTTTATCGGCAAATTCAACGTGAACCACGCCCAAAACCGTGCCGTTTTGCGTTGCCACAGGGATGGACAACTGGCTTCCGCTGCCCTCGTTCCGGCTGCCTTGGATTTCGTCCAGTGAAAGCCAATAAGCTATATCGTTGGCAATATTCATCCAACCGCTTTGCGCCGTACGGCAGGCAAGGTAAACCGTACCGTTTTCTTCATGAACCGCGAGCAGATTCTCCAAAGGCTCGCCTTGCGCCGCGATACGAACCAGCCTTGCGTGTGGTTCGCCAGGAAGGTGGATGTAAACCGCCGCGCTTTTGACAGCTGTTGCACGGCTGAATACCGAATCCAAAGCCATGAAAACCTGTTTGAGCAAAACTTCGTTTTCAGGCGTTTCTTCAATATGGTCTGCCAGCTTCCAACCGTCTTCCTCACGCCACAAAACCGAGCGGTCAATCGAAGCATTGCCCATATCCATCACCGTCTTTGCGGTCAGATAAGCAATACGGAGGTCGTCTGAAGACAGCTTCAAACCCTGTGTCTGTAAAAAATCCTGAATCAGTAAAACAGGCATGATGTTCCTCTTTGATATTAGTGTGTTCCGGCAGATAACCGACCTGCCATTATATCGGTCGGAATAAAGCAATTTCAAGCCAAAGGTTGTTTGCAGAGCAGGATACTTTGTGTATAATCCCCAGCTTCATCACGCGGACGTGGCGAAATTGGTAGACGCACCAGATTTAGGTTCTGGCGCCGAGAGGTGTGAGAGTTCGAGTCTCTCCGTCCGCACCAACATACAAAAACGCTTGAAAATTTCAGGCGTTTTTTTTCGTTTAATCCTGTCTAATACCATCAACCAAGCCCAATAAATACAATGCTTTCAGACTGATTACTATCCTATTGTCTTCTTCCTGATTGTATAATTCCGTCTAATCCAGCTTAATTGAACTAACCTAAAATTTACGGTATCTTTTGCGGTATCTGAAAAATACCTCGAAAAAATACCGTAAAAATGAAGCTGAACGACCGACAAATCAAAAACGCCAAGCCTGCCGAAAAACCGTTTAAGCTGAATGACGGCAAGGGCTTATATTTGTATATCAATACAAGCGGCGGGAAGTTATGGCGGTTTGATTTTTCGCATAACGGCAAACGGAAAACGCTTTCAATCGGCAAATATCCAACCGTATCACTGGTAGAAGCCCGCCAAGCCGCCGAAAACGCCCGCCGCTTGCTTGTATCGGGGCAAGACCCCAGCGAAGCCAAACAACAGGCAAAACGCGAACGGCAAACCGCCGCCCTAAATACCTTTGAATCAATCGCCCGCCGCTGGCATTCTGACAACCTAATCCGCTGGAAAGAAAACCACGCCGCCCGCGTGTTGAGATATTTTGAAACCGACGTATTCCCCGTCATCGGCGCAATGTCGATACAGGAAATAAGGGTAAGCGATATTAAAGCGGTTCTTGACGGCGTAATGGTGCGGGGCGTGAACAATACCGCCGAAAAAATCAGGGAGTGGACGGGCGCAATATTTGACTATGCTGTCATGCTTGAAATTGTGGAAACAAACCCTGCTTATTCGTTAAGGAAATACATCCCCGCCAAGCAGACCGACCATCGCCCCGCTTTGCCCCGTGAAGAACTGACCGAGTTTTTCCGCCGCCTGATACTGGCAGAGATTGAGCCGCAAAACAGAATAGCCCTGATTTTGAATATGCTGACCTTTTTACGAAGCACGGAACTAAGGGGCGGGCAATGGAATGAAATAGACTTTGACGCGGCAGTATGGACAGTTCCCGCCCAGCGTATGAAACACGAAAAGACCGCGCCGAAACCGCCCCATACCGTCCCGCTGGCTGACTGGACGCTTGAACTTTTGGCAGAACTGAAAGAAATCACGGGCAATACCCCGTTTCTATTTCCAAGCCGCACCAAGACGGACGGTGTTATCAGCGACGCAACCATAGGTCGTATCATTGAGCGCATGGGCTATAAAGGCAGAGTAACCCCGCATGGTTTCCGTTCCCTTGCCAGCAGCGTTTTGAATGAACAAGGCTTCAACCCTGACGCGATAGAGCGACAGCTTGCCCACATTGAAAACAACAAAATCCGCGCCGCCTATAACCGCGCCGATTATCTAAACGAGCGCAAAGAGTTTATGCAATGGTATAGCGACTTTTTGCGGGAACGGTACAACCAAGCATTGCAACTGATTCGAGATAACAAGACTGATTAGAGACCGTCTGAAAAATACCGCTTCGAGTTATCGGGGAAATTTAAGGCTAACGCAATGAGAACATGGGCAGAATTAGAAAATTTGGCTTGGCAAGCTAGTAACTTTTCAGCACCAGCCACAAGCAGACTGTTAGCAGCGTTAAAGCGATTGTTGCAGAACAGGACGCATGAGCAAATTGAATATGCTATTAGATTGATTGATGAAAACATCGAATATTATTTTCAAGAGGAAGAAGATTCAGCCATTCTTGAATTAAAAGAAGCCCTTCACTTTGATGACAGTCTGCATGATTTGTTCGAGTGGGATTATTCAGATGGAGGGGTAAATTGTTATCCAACACATCGGGCTATTGAATATATTCAAAAGACATCATACTTAGAAACAGAGGAAAACACTGAAGATTATGAGGCGTTATTAGGGTATATTGGGAAATATGGGATAGATGATGAAGATGATGGGTTTCCAAATGCAAAAGAGTTTGAATTAGTTGCAGTTTTAGCTTTAAAACATTTTGAAGATGCTATGAGTGGATTTTACCCACAAACTGTTGAAGATGAAGCAAGTGATATAGATTTTCCAATCCCTCTTCAAGAATGGAGGGAGTTTCGTAGGGAAAATGCGGTGAGGGATTTATTGAGGGCATGGAACATTTTAAGGATTGCTGAATATGATTTTATGAGCAGTCAGAGAGATGAGGAACAGAAGAAACTTATAAAAGAAGTAAAAGAAAATGCAATTTCGGAAAACGCCCGTAAAGCAGCCAACGCTAAGCAAAGCCCCTATGAAAAAGCGGGAACGATAGCAGCCGTAAAACAGTTATTAGAGGAAAGAAAGGAAAAGCTGAATGAAAGAGGGGGGAAAGCTGAATTAATCCGCCTGATTATCCGCAAAATTGATAACGATGAAATCCCAGCTCCCGATGTTCCGACAGAAAGAACAGTTACAGCTTGGCTAAACCAGTTTCAGAAAAATATGAAATCAACAAGCTGACTTCATGAAATCAACACGGTATTTCATGAAATCAACATGCTATTGTCTAAACAGCCGCCCACATGGGCGGCTATATTTTTGCCTGTCATCCAATCCGATTCAAGAAAGGCAAAAACATATGAATAAGACGGCTTTCAGACGACCTAGAGCAAGCCAAACAACAGGCAAGCGAGCGCATGACCGCATTTATGGCAACCGTCCCCGAATTGTCAGGACAGGCGCGAAGAGTGGCGAAACGCTTTGCCCTTGCCGCCGCCGCATTGGAGCTTGCCGCCCCCGTTACAGGCTTGCCCGCAGGCGTAGGCATGGCAGGTGTGAAACAATGCTTTGACGAATGGCTGGAAGCCAACGGGACGGGGAAACACGAAGACCGCCGAATCATCGAGCAGGCAGCCGCATTTATGGACGTTTACGCCTTGTCCATGCGCTTTTCAGACTGGAGCAGCCAAACCGTGAACCAAAATCACGCAGGCTATCGGAAACAAGAAGGGCATATAACTGAATATTGGTTGATTCCTGTTGTATTTGAAGAAGAAATCTGCCAAAACTTCGACAAGCTGAAAGTTTGCGAAGTGTTACACGCCGAGCAATGGCTGAAAAAACCAAACAACGGCAGATGGCAACACCAGCGCAAATACAACGGCGCGTCAGCACGATTCTATGTTTTGATGGGAGAAGCCCCTCCCGACTTTGACGAATAACCAAGAGCAAGCCCGCTATTACCGACAATGGCGGGCTTTTTTACGTCCAAACATTCAGGCAGACCAACCAAGAAAGCATAAAATCAACAGGAAGCCCCTAAATTTCAAAAATTAGGACTGTTTGACCCTTTCCTTATACCAACCCTTGTGTATCGAAATAAATATTGACTTTAACCTTAGGTCAAAGTTTATGATTTGTGCTCCTTCAGTTATCACATAGGCGAAAAACATGAAAAAACTTATGACTTTTATCACACTTAGCGCTGTTGCAATTTCAAATTATGCCCAAGCTAATGAACAACCGCATCAAGCACACATGAATATGTCAATGTCGACAGATTCTGCAATGCAACAAGAATTAATGCAAGGTATGAATCAAAT
>CALDNV010000374.1:0-4711 GCA_937914605.1 uncultured Neisseria sp. | reverse complement strand
ATGCACCCAGACAGAAAAGAGTTATCCATAAACCCCTCAAATACGTATGATCATGTAAGATTTTCTTCAGAATTTTCATCATTGCTCCTTAACCCATTTCAGACGACCTTGTATTACTGTAAACGCCCTTGCATAGCGTAGTATTTTTCGACAGGATCGAAGTAAAGTTCGGTCATGCGGGTTTTTTCAAAGTAACAGATAACGTCAATAGTGGAACGGACAGTGTTAAGAATATAACCGGGATCCATGGTTTGGCCGGTAGCTGATTCTTTGGCCAACTGCATGATGCGGTAGTGAACATCACGAGCACTATTTGCATGAACGGAAGTCAGTCCTCCCGGGTGTCCGGTATTAAGAGCGGCAAGATAGTCCCAAGCCTCATCACCCCTTAATTCCGTCAAAAAAATCCGTCCCGGTTTAAGCCGCATACACGCCGCAATAATCATTTTGGCTGTGATGTGCCCACTGTAAAACAAATGTGCATGGTTAGCGTGCAAAGGTAGATCGAGTTCGTGAGTGTCTTCAATAGTAACCAGCCGTTCATGAGCGGGAATCATGTCGGCCAGTGTTTTGGTAAACGTAGTCTTACCCGACCCCGTACCGCCTACCATGCAAATATTCAACCTCTGTGCTATCGCAATTCTGAAAAATTCATTCAGTTCGCCGTTGGCTTTATGTTCCAGCATTTTGTACTGCCAGTCGGTCAGTTTGACATCAGACGGTAGCTTCATCCTGTCGGATACGTCACGGACCCAGCGGCTCTCTATTTCGATTTCCGACTCTGTACGACGTTCTGCCACGCCGTGCCCCGATACGTCGTTAAAACCATTCAGACGACCTGTATCAAGATAGTCCGACATCGTGAAACGGCTGTTCGAAGGTTTGCGGAAAGCAAAAACAACAGTTCCGTTTTCGCAACTGGGGGACATCATGATGTGACCGCGCTCACCGTCGGGTAGCGTTACCGAATGAATGGGGGATTCGTATGAGATATGCTTTTTATTGTAAGTACATAGCGTATTTGCCAGTTTTTCCAATACGGGCAGGGGTAAATCAGGTCGTTCAATACGGCGGCAGCCGTCGGCATCTTCAAGAAACACTTCCCCAGGTCGGTTTATGAATACTTCGGTTACTCCAGGGGTATTGAGATATTCCGTCAGCTTCAACTTGTCCAGTAGATTGCGTGACGAAACAGAATTATCGTGAACCATTACATATTCCTTTGTTATTAACGGCTTGTTCTATAACTGCCAGTCAGTGGCAGTTATAGAACAAGCCGCTCCTTTTAAGTGAGCGGCTTCGGGTCAATATCGGTTGGAGACCGTTACGTTTTCATATACCCCTGAAAAATCTACATCACGGGCAACAAAGACCATGATTTCCGTGCCTTGATTGACGTATCCGGTTGGTGGAATGTTGATGCTGTTCTTCAGGGCTTCGGTAGCCATTTCCTGTACGGTATTACCCGTATTTTCATACGAAATGTGGTTGTTATTACCCGACGTGCGGTTCTGTCCATTACTGAATCCGTTGCCTATGTCGCCAATCATGCTGATCATGATGGCACCGCCGAACCGCTGCCAAAAGTGATAATTCACTTTGGCAGGATGCCCTGATGCGCCGAGCGAATCGCCGCCGGGACTATCCAGGGCTACACGGATGCCTTCCGGTGTCTCCAATGTATTCCATAAAACAAAAACTCGGGCCTGACCATGTGTCAGCGCGGAAGTCTGTTCGCCGATAATGGTAGAACCACGCTCAACCAGCAGCGTCTTGCCGTTGGCCGAATAGACGTCACGTGCCACTTGGCAACGGGTTAAACCGGGATGGGTTGTGACAATCTTTGTGGTAGTGACACAGGGAATACCCGTACCGCGATTCAACACATAGGTTAAGTCGCCGCGATTCTCAGCAACGGTAGGCTTATAATTTCCAGGGCTCAGTCTTGCGGTTAGCGGGTTGCCCGAAGAGATTGACGAACCTACATCCGTTTCTCCGACAACCGTACTATCAGGGCGTATGTTAGTAAGTGTCGCTGCCGCAGCGCCTGAAACTGTTCCTCCATCCATGCCTTGAGGGGATAGGTCCACATCAAAACGCTCGTCAGGCGGAATTTCTGTTGTAACGCCCGTTTCAGGGCCCTTTTCAGGGTCCGTTTCCGTAAGCTGTGGATTTGATGCAGGTCTTGCTTCACTCGCCGCGGCAGGCTCGGATGCTGCGGCTGGCGGAGTATCGGGAGCCATTTCTAAAATTTCATCTTGCTCTGCTTTAAAATTTTTACTGTCTGCCTTACCGTCAACCACTTCCTCTTCCGTTTTTTTCTCTACTTCGTCGGAACCTCCGGAATAATTGAACAGAGCGGCTGCGGAAACTCCGGCAACAGCCAATGCAGCAAACAGGAACATCATGTTTTTCATGGTGCTCCTGCTTTTAACATTCAGGTCGGTAGGAATGCCGCGTTCAATACTGTTGTCACCGATACGTTCTTGCAGGCTCGGTTGTTCATCATCGGGTCTGATTTCGTTTTGCTTCATTTTTTATCCTTTTTCATACGGACAGTTCGACTTTGAGTACTACCGGTCAGATTGAACTTACCTTGCGGGTTGTAACTGCGGTTCTCTATACCGAGGACTGCGTTATTCAGCCGCAAAACAAATTTTTCTGCCGTTTCATGGACAATCAACGTATCGCCTTCAACATGACTGTTTATGGCAGCTTCAGATCCATCGGCATTTACCCTGAATACGGCCGGTAAATCTTTAGCATTGTCATAACGGAAGTAGGTAAAACGACCGTCGTCGTAAATTTCGGTCGGCGCCAATGATTTTTTGCCACGCCCCCAATAATTCCGGTTATAGTCGCCACCGCTAGGATTACGTGCTTCGTTTGCACGTAAAACGGCAGCAGCTTCAAGTTGTTTCGACATTTCAGCCCGTTGCCGTTTGCGGACATCGTTCGGATAGAGAAATTCCAATACAAACGTAGGCGGATGATTTTGATCTGCCATTTTTAAATCAAGCGAATAGCGGCGTTTTTTGTTGGATACCATCAATAAGTTGGTGGACGGTTGGGGTTTGGTTGGTTTGAAAAAAATGTTGTTTCCGCGAACCTTCACCCCCCAGGCCTTACCATATCCCGTTACCAAACCTTCATTCACGGGATTGGCGACATCAACCGTTTCCCCTTCCTCCAATTGAACCAAAGTTGCATATCCGACTTTTGCCCTTACAACCACAACATCATAGGGATTATGGTTGATACTTTGAATCCTCTTATCATATGGTGAGCGGTTGGGATTGACTGCGGCAAAGGCCGTCTGAAAAGACAAACCGGCCACAAGGCCGGTTATCAGCAAGGTTTTTTTCATCATTGCGCAACCTCTTCGGTAACGTTGTAACTTAACACTTGAAAGCCCAGAGGGTTAATATCTCGAACCGCCTCGGTCATCGGGGTTGTCTTAAACTCAAAGGCAATAGTGGCAATCATTTTTTGCGGCGGTGCCGGTTTGATTTCGGAATTACCCACTGGAACCAACCGTTTTTCAAACCGTACCTGCGCCATATCGCCTACAAACGAGATATTTGTCACCTTTACAAGCACTTCGGCATTTTGTTTCAAAACCTTATGCGGTGCAGTTGGACTTTCGTAAAAAGCTCGATATTTGGCTTGAACTTCGGGAGAGTTGAAGAGTTTTGTCGTATCATATGTCGCCTGAATCGTGTTCCAGTTATAACCTTCACGGAACATGACATATTGGCGCAGCCAGTGCCGGTTAATCACTTCATCGTAAGTCATCTGTTTGTTTTTAATAGTAGTTACGATATTGGTCTCTCCCGAGGTCTTATCCACCTCGATAACAAAGGGAAAGGCCTCTTTTAAGGGCGTGAGACTGGTAACGGCAACAACAGACAACCCTGCAATAACCAGTCCGCCGATGCCGACGCGCTTCCAAGTGCTTGCATTTTGCTGTGCGATATCTACCAAGGTTTTTTCAAATCCCAGTGCCATCCGGATCATTTGATCTACTTCTTTGCCGATGCGCTTTTTTTGCTCTTTCTGTAACTGTTCTTCAGTCTGCGGTTGTTTGGTTTTTTTACGGAAAAACATTATCGTGCTCCGGTATGTTGCTGAACGTTAATCGGAAATGCCTGCCCATAAGGTTGTTTGGGAGCAGAGGAGCAGGCGGCCAGAACAGCGGCAAGTGCAGCCAATAAAATCATTTTCATATCAGTTTCCTTTTTTAAAAGTACAAAAGCCCGCACAGTGGATACTGTCGGGCTTTTAACGCTCAGGTATAAAATCAGTTGTCGTACCAATCTCTGCGGTCGAAACTGACCATTCCTACCAATGCAATAGGGAACACCAAAGCCATCATAATGGCAGGACCGATGTTGTTATGGCGGTTCAAATAGGCAATAAATACCAAACCGAACAAGATACCGACTCCTAGCAACATTTTCATAATGGAATTTCCTTCCCTTTATTTGATGTTATCAAAGGCATAATCATTAACAAACGCGCTCCAGTCGCGGCCGTTATGCAGGTTTTTGACCGTAACGCTTCTTCCATATCTGTCGAGCAGGTAGATGGTATAACTATGAGAAGCCCAGCCGAAAATACTTTGCCGGTACTGCGCCTGATCGAAGTTTTCCCAGCGAATGCCGCGAATGCCTTCAGACCACGGAAACAGACCGCTGTAATACCATACACC
>CALDNV010000373.1:0-2037 GCA_937914605.1 uncultured Neisseria sp. | reverse complement strand
CTCATAATCCCTTGGTCGTGGGTTCGAACCCCACCGGACCCACCAATCAAATCAACGACTTGCGTAAGCTGGGCATTTTTTTCGAGTCGGCACTGTGTCCAATTTGTGTCTTTACATAGCCCGATACCATCCAATACCTCGGCATGGGCTTGAAGATGTTCCGCCGACAAATGTGCGTAACGGCGTACCATCTCAACGCTTTCCCAACCACCCATCTCCTGTAAGGCGGACAACGGCACGCCAGACTGAACCAGCCAGCTTGCCCACGTGTGCCGAAGATCGTGCCAGCGGAAATCAGAAATTCCTGCCTTTTCCAAGGCGTTTTTCCAAATCCTCGAGCTGATGCTTTGAACTTTTCGTCCATTGGAATAAGTAAAGACAAATCGAGAATGCTTCCCCATCTGCCTTGATATTACGCCTATGGCCGTATCATTCAGGGCAACACCTATCGCCTTGCCTGATTTGCTTTCGTCAGGATGTATCCATGCGGTTCTTCCCGTCAAATCCACTTGCTGCCATTCCAAGTCCAAAACATTGCGCTGGCGCAATCCCGTGGATAAGCTGAATATAACCATTTCGGCCATATAGTCGGGCAAGGAGGCAATCAACCTATTTGCCTCATCTTTCGTCAGCCAGCGGATCCGCCGTTTAGGCTCTCGATAAAGCGTCAGATGGGGAGCCCTTTCCAACCACCCCCATTCCTTGACGGCTTTGTTCAGTATGGCGCGAATCAGCGCAAGATAACGGTTTTTCGTGCTGTCGGAGCAGTTCTTTTTTGCGACGGTATCCATGATGAAATCACGGGTCAAGTGATGCAGGTAAATCCCGCGCAGTTCCGGCAGACCACGCAATCTGCACAAATCGTTCCCGATGCTTTTCTTGCTGCCATTCTCTTCAATCCATTTGACTGCGGCCTCCTCCCACAGCCGTTTCGGTTTTTCGTCAAAATGCTCGTGCTGCCATAACTCGTATGTCAATTTATTGTGCAGCCTTTGCGCTTCCTGTTTGTTTTTAGTGCCAGCAGACTGTCTAATTCTGCGGCCGCTTTCTGTCCTAATATCGACGTAGTAAACGCCTTTTCGTAAGTAGATCGGCATTTTGCTTTGCTCCTGTGTTCGAGCGAAGCCTGCACCTGTTCATTTTCTTTTTGCATCAGGAAAACGTCAAGTGCGGCTTGGGTAATACAATAACGGCGGCCAGGTCTGCTGGCCTCAAGCATCCCTTTACGGATGTATTGTCGGATGGTTTCGGCGTGGCATTTGCAGTATTCTGCTGCCTCTTCCACGGTGTAGGTTTTGCTCATTCTGCCTCCCGCATCACTTCGAAAACTTTAAACGGCGCAGTTTCGGTCAACTGTTCCAGTTTTCTGAGGGCCAAATAGCGTTTGATGCGCGGTTCGAGTATCAGATAGTATTCTTCATTGACATAAAAAAGCAGGCACATATCGTTGCCTGCTTCCGTCTGCACCGGTATCAGCCGGTAATGTGGATAATCTTCCTCTGCCGGAATTACAATGGAAGGTATCTTTACCGTACTGACGGGATTTTTTTTGTCAATCAGCATTGTTGCTTCCTTTTTTCTATTTCGTTTTGGAGTCGGTAAAAACCGCATACTTTTTCGGCTTTTTCAGCAAACGTTTGCCGCCAGCCGTTGGCAGATCTCGAACGACTCAGGGCAATGTTTGCCTCGTAAACGGCATCTTTAAATTCGATGATTAAAACCAACGGCCAACTGCCGATTCCTTCTGGCGGCTTTGCAAGCAGGGTCTTGTAACTTTTCTCATCCACATCAACCTCCTCTCCAAAAAAACCATCCCACTATCAACAACACTGCCAAAGCTGCCGCCATAGTACAGACGACCAGTCGTTCCAGCGTTTTGACCAGCCGTTCGTTGGCTTCTTCCGTATCACGGGCGATACGTTGGGATACCAAACCATAGATTTTTTGTTCTGCCTCGGCAATCTGTCCGTTGGCATACTGAGCCAGCTCTGCCAGCAGTTGCTCTCGGTACTTTTCCAGCTTGGCGGCGGCAGCGGT
>CALDNV010000372.1:0-2482 GCA_937914605.1 uncultured Neisseria sp. | reverse complement strand
GGTATAGGCTTTGACGATGCCCAAAACATAATCCAGCATTTGCGGACCTACGCCCGCGCCTGCGGAAGCGGCTCCTGCCAAGCAGTTGGAAGAGGTAACGAAGGGGTAAGTGCCGTAGTCGATGTCCAACAGCGTACCTTGCGCGCCTTCAAACAGCAGTTTTTCGCCGTTTTTGTTTTTCTCGTTCAACACACGGGATACGTCGGTAATCATAGGCGTAATGCGCGGCGCGACTTTTTCGATAACCGCCATCACGTCTTCCGCTTTCACCGGCTCGGCATTGTGCAGATGTTGCAGTTGGACATTGTAATAGGCAAGGACGGCATCCAGTTTTTCACGCAGTTTTTCAGGATGCAGCAAATCGACGACGCGGATGGCGCGGCGTGCCACTTTATCTTCGTAGGCTGGGCCGATGCCGCGACCGGTCGTGCCGATTTTGCCTTTGCCGCGCGATGCTTCGCGGGCTTGGTCAAGCGCAATGTGGTAAGGCAGGATCAGCGGACAGGTCGGGGCGATTTTCAGACGACCTTCAACGTTTTTCACGCCTGCTGCGTTCAACTCGTCGATTTCTCCCAACAATGCTTCGGGGGATACGACAACGCCGGAACCGATGAAGCAATCCAAGTTTTCATGCAGGATACCGCTCGGAATCAGGCGCAAAATGGTTTTCTTGCCGCCGACGACCAAAGTATGACCCGCATTGTGGCCGCCTTGGAAACGCACGACACCGCTGGTTTCTTCCGCCAGCCAGTCGACTATTTTACCTTTGCCTTCATCGCCCCACTGGGCGCCGATTACTACAACATTTTTAGCCATAGCCATATAACCTATTAATATTAAAAAATTATCGTGAATCAACTTCAAACCAAGACGGCTTTGTGCCCTGCCCTGATTTGCCTTTAATCCGCTATGAATGGGTATTTAAATTTTCTCAACCTGCCAAACGCCGTCCGACTTTTTCAGACGACCTGCAACCTCTTCCGAAGCATTGTGTCCGATACCGTAGTCGACAACGACACACTGCCCTTGTTCACGCAAGGCTTCGACTGCTTCGCGAGCCGCTTCGGCATCGTCCGCATCAACCAAGACGACGGGCTGACGCTCAATGGCGGGCAAACGTCCGATAAAGCTGCGCAAGTCGAAACTGAATCCTGTCGCCGGACGCGCACGGCCGAAATATTCGCCCAACCCGTCATAACGCCCGCCCCGTGCGACCGCGTCATGGAAATTGGAACCGTATGCCGCATACAGCAAGCCCGTGTGATAATTGTCGACGCGCAGTTCGGATAAGTCGATATGGACTTTCTGATTCGGGAATGCGTCGCACACTGCCTGCAATTCGTCCAACGCGCTGCCGACCGCCGACAAATCCGGCAATCGTTCGCGTGCAGCGGACAACACTTCCCGTCCGCCATACAGACGCGGCAGCAGCGAAAATGCTTTCGCCCACATACCGTCCAGCTTCCAAGCCTTAACCTGCGCTTCAACCGCCTCGGTATCTTTATCCTGCATCAACGCAAGCAGCGTTGCGGACTGCTCCGCATCCAAATGCGCCGCATCGGACAAAGCGCGGAATACGCCGATGTGCCCCAGCGACAGCAAAACCTCGCCCATATCAGCAATCTTCATACTTTTGAGCATCAGGTCAATCAGTTCGATATCCGCCCGTATGTCGGCGAAACCATACATCTCCGCTCCCGCCTGCAAAGGTTCGCGCATATTGAGCAAACCTTCCGGCCGCGCGTGCAACACAGGGCCTGCGTAGCACAAACGGTTAATCCCTTGATTGGCGGACAAAAGATGCGCATCGATACGCGCCACTTGCGGCGTAATGTCGGCGCGGATGCCCAACTGCCGACCGCTCAGCTGATCGACCACCAAAATGGTTTTCAAAGACAAACCTGCGTCAATGTGTGTCAGCAGGGAATGGCTGTATTCCATCAGCGGTGGCTGTACCAGCTCGTAACCGTGCACTCGGAACAAAGTCAACAACTGCTCTCGCGCGCTTTCCAACTGTCGGGCGTTGGTCGGCAACACATCGGCAACATGTTCGGGAAGCTGCCAAGATTGCATGGGAATCTACCTTCTATCTGTTTTTGTAAACGCAAAGGGCTGCTTGAATTTAAAACCAGACGGACACACAGCCCGCTTCTCGAAATACGCCGCGCAAACGATGCAGCGTTTCCAACAAATCTGATTTTAAATTCAAACAGCCCCTGAATGACGGCTTTAAACCGCCGAGTTATTAAAAGCAGACTTTACCATACAAAACAGTTTTGTGCAGCCTGTTTTCATACCGGACAGCCCCTGACTTTGGCGCAAATGGGATTTTGTATACGGGAAATAACATGTTTAAGAAGCATCTCAAGCAACTGGGGTAGTCTCGTCAAAGGTGTTGCTTGTTATTCCTCAACGCCCCATCAATCTTATATAGTGGATTAACTTTAAACCAGTACGGCGTTGCCTCGCCTTGCCGTACTAT
>CALDNV010000371.1:0-3459 GCA_937914605.1 uncultured Neisseria sp. | reverse complement strand
CACAGCCTCATCACCCGCATCGATTTCAACCTGTTTTGCCGTTTTGACGAACTGAACATCCCCGATTACAGCACCTTATGCCGCTACCGCAACTGGCTGGCGCAAGATGACACCCTGTCCGAATTGCTCAAACTGATTAACTGCCAACTGGCCGAAAAAAACCTAAAAGTAGAGAAAGCATCCGCCGCCGTCGTTGACGGAAGCGCAAACCAAACGTAACCGATATTTGTCGAAGACCCGTTATGTGGTCGAACAAAGCTTCGGTACGCTGCACCGTAAATTCCGCTACGCCCGGGCAGCCTATTTTGGTCTGCTCAAAGTGAGTGCGCAAAGCCATCTGAAGGCGATGTGTTTGAACCTGTTGAAAGCGGCTAACAGGCTAAGTGTGCCTGTTGCCGCCTAAAAGGCGGCCCGGATGCCTGATTATGGGGTATCCGGGGAGGATTAAGGGGGCATTTGGGTAAAATCAGGAGCAATTAGGGGCGGAAATAGACGAAAACCTGTGTTTGGGTTTCGGCTGTCGGGGGAAAGGCTTTTTTGCAAAGATCTCAGATAGCCTGTTGACGCGACTTTTCACTTACGCTTCAAACGTATCCAGCCAAATCCGCCAGCTCTCGTCGGTATCGGCACAGACGGTCAGGGTTTCGCCGTTTTCGATGCTTTGGAACGACAGGCTGCGGGCGTGGAGCATGAGGCGGGTGGTGCCGAGGTGGGCGGCTGTGGCGTGGTTTTGGCGCAGGTCGCCGTAGTTGGTGTCGCCGACGATGGGGTGGAAGATGTGTTTCATGTGGCGGCGGAGTTGGTGTTTACGGCCTGTGTGCGGAATGAGTTCTGCCCACGAGTAGCGCGAGGTCGGGTAGCGGGCGGCGGATTGGAAGGGCAATTCGGTGCGCGCAAGGCAGCGGTATCGGGTTTGGGCTTCTTGGAGGGTGGCTTCGGTTTGGGATTCGGCGATTTTGTCGGGCTGATATTTGAGGGGGTAGTCGATGAGTCCGTCGTCGGGCAAATATCCGCGCACGATTGCCCAGTAGGTTTTGCGTGTGGTTTTTTGTTCGAACTGCTGCGTCAGCAGGCGGGCGGCTTCGGGGTCGAGGGCAAACAGGAGGACGCCGGATGTGGGGCGGTCGAGGCGGTGGGCGGGATAAACGTGTTGTCCGATTTGGTCGCGCAGGGTCTGCATGACGAACTGTGTTTCGTGGCGGTCGAGCCAGCTTCGGTGGACAAGCATTCCGGCGGGTTTGTTGACGGCGATGGTGCGGCTGTCGCGGTAGAGGATGTCGAGCATGGCGGGATGTGGGCGGAAATGGGGGATTGTAACGCAAGCGGTCGCGGCTGAGACGGCAATCTTGAGGCAGAAACGCATAATTCGTTCAAATAAGGAACACTTGCTGCCGTTCATGTTTGCGTTTTCAGACGACCTCGGGTTCTGTCGGTTACAATGTGGGGGTTCAACAAGATGAAGGAAAAACCGTGAGCCTGCTCAAAAAACTGCCCAAGCCTATGCTGACCGATGAGGCGCGCCGCGAGATTCAGGCGCGGGAGTCGTATCATGTTTTGAAGATTATTTCGGAATTTGTCGAAGCGGGCGAGGAGCTGCGGGCGATTCAGCCTGCGGTCAGCATTTACGGCAGCGCGCGCACGCCGGAAAACCATCCCGATTATGAATTTACGCTGCGGCTGGCACGCAAGCTCTCGGATGCCGGTTTTTCCGTCATTTCGGGCGGCGGGCCGGGGATTATGGAAGCGGCGAACAAGGGCGCGTTTGCGGGCGCAAGCCCTGCGGTGGGGCTGAATATCGTGTTGCCGCACGAGCAAAAAGCCAATCCGTATCAGGATTTGTCCATCAAGTTCCAACATTTCTTCCCGCGCAAAGTGATGTTTGTGAAACACGCGGTCGCGTATGTCGTCATGCCCGGCGGCTTCGGCACGCTGGACGAATTGTTTGAAAGTCTGACGCTGGTGCAGACGGGCAAAACGCCCGACCGCCCGATTATCTTGGTGGGCAAGGATTTCTGGTCGGGCTTGTTGGACTGGATACGCAAAGAGCTGCTCGGGCGCGGGCTGATTTCGGAAGCGGATATGGATTTAATCCGACTGATTGACGGTGAAGACGAAATCATCGAAGAAATCTTCGCGCACTACGAAAACCGCTTGGAAGATTTTTCCGAAGGCGTCAACGCGTGGTCGCTCGGATTGTGATGGGCTGAGAGGTCGTCTGAAAACATTCCGAACCTCGCGGGTTGAGCTGAAATCAAGACAAGGCGGCAACGCCGTATCGGTTTCCAGTTAACCCGAGATATAGTGGATTAAATTTAAATCAGGACAAGGCGAGGCAACGCCGTACTGGTTTAAAGTTAAGCCACTATAGAATCGTTTCAGACGACCCCTGCCTATTTCGGTACAATACCTTTTCGCCGCAAGGCAGCCACGCCGCTGCGAATATTCCCTTTATCCAATCCACCCGACCCAACCGTTCATGACCGATACCGCCCAAATCATTACCAGCTACGGCCGCCGCTACATCGTGCGCACGCCCGACGGCAAAACCTACGAAGCCAGCACGCGCAAAAAGCGGGTGGACTTCGCCTGCGGCGACCGCGTGCATATCCAAAACATCAACGCCGAACAAGCCGTCATCGAAGACTACCTGCCGCGCGAAAGCCTGCTCTACCGCCAAGACGCGTGGAAAACCAAGCTCATCGCCGCCAACGTCAGCCAGCTCCTTATCGTTACCGCCGCCGTTCCCTCGCCCAGCGAAGCCCTGCTGCAACGCGCCCTCCTTGCCGCCGAAGCCGTGGGCATCCAAGCCGTCATCATCCTGAACAAAGCCGACCTGCCCGAAACCGCCCTCTGGCGCGAAAAACTCAAATTCTACGAAACGCTCGGTTATCCCGTCATCGAAACCCGCGCGCTGGAAAACGCCGATATCCTGCGCCCCGTCCTGCAAGGGCATACCAACATCCTGCTCGGACAAAGCGGCATGGGCAAATCCACCCTGACCAACGCCCTCTTGGGCAACCAAACCGCCCGCACCGGCGACATCTCCACCGCGCTCGATTCCGGCAAGCACACCACCACCCATGCCCAGCTATACGATTTAAACGAAGAAACCCAATTGATCGACTCCCCCGGTTTGCAGGAATTCGGGCTGCACCACCTCGAAGCCGCCGACCTGCTGCAATACTTCCCCGACCTGAACCACCTCGTCGGGCAATGCCGCTTCCACAACTGCACCCACCGCGCCGAACCCGGCTGCGCCGTCAAAGCCGCCGCCGAAGCAGGCGGAGCCAAGCCCGAACGCATCGAATTTTTGCAACGGATAACGGATGAGCTGTTGAGATAGAGTAGGCAATCGGAATTGTCTTTGTGAAATAAAAAGGTCGTCTGAAAACTTGGGGAACAGGTGAACTGCACCCCAAAAGTTGGACATCCCCTCCAACTCACAAGGTGCAGTTTTTT
>CALDNV010000370.1:0-1902 GCA_937914605.1 uncultured Neisseria sp. | reverse complement strand
ATCAGCCCACCACCTTTCAAAACCACTTTCAAAGGCCACTTGCCGCCTTTATCGCTGCATTTTGCAGCCGCCTTGTAGCCGGGCAACGAAGTATCGTCAGCGATCTTAATCGACATTGACATAGCTGATTTCGTGGACGGGATTTGCTGGTCAAAATCGTCCTCCAGAAAACCAAAATCTACATATTGCTGCTCGCCGCCACTGGTCGAAAATTCTACAATTTGCGAAACTTGCACCCAATCGGTAATTTTCTGAACAGCACCGATACCGCTGCCTGCCGGAAACTCATCTGCATTGGAAGTATCAATGCCGGTCAGCTTGAATGTATCGGTTTTGACATCGCCAATCTGGAAAACGCGTTCATTCAACTTTCCCCAGCCGCTTTTAAACAAAACCAAATCGCCGTTGGCAAACCCGTGTCCTGTTACCGTCAGGACGCATTCGGCAGCATTAGTTGCCACCGTAACTTTTTTCTCCGCCGCCAAAGCGGTCGCAATGTGAACGGTCGCACCGTTCGGTAATTTCACTGCCATACTTCAACTCCAAATTAAAGGCAATCTGAAATCAGACTGCCGTATCAAAATAAATTGCCTGCCATCCTTGCTGATAATAGACGGTAACGGCTTCGCCGCTTTCGTCAGAATCGATATTCAGCAAATCAGGTACCAGATTTTCCAAATCACCGACGCCCAAATCGGAATGTTCGGCAAACAACTGCCCAATCAAAGACAGCATCTCTTCCGCCAGTTCGTCCGCGCCGGCAGCAGCCTGCACGCAAACCAGCGTAACCAGCCGCACCGTATGCCGGTAGGTAGGCGGAAAATCAAACGTTTCCTGTTCGGTTCGGCGACTGTCAACGTACACCACAACACACGGCAACTGCGATTGCGCAGGCGCGAAACCACGCCCGGAATACACGCGCTGGAATTTCGTTTTCAGCACATCTGTCGCCGCATTGCGGATTTCAGTAAGTCGGCTTGTCATGTATCGCCCTCAATTGCACAACAACCATCCCGCAGCCGTCAAAATCGGTTTCCGCCACCGCATAACGCTTGCCGCGCGCGATAACATCCACCGACTTCACGTCTTCAGGCAGGTCATCTTCGGTTATGATGATTTGCGGGTCGGCATTTGCAACAGCAATACCGAACCCGCTATCCGTCATTGCCTCACGGTCAAATATCGCATTTACCGACTTCCCGCCAATCATCACGGTTTCACCGAAATCGGCAGGATTGGTAAACACGTTCAGCGGCTCGTTAAACACTGCCGTCCTCGCCGCCCTCACCGGATACGTTGCCGCTATCTTCATCTTCGCCGCCATCGCCACCAGAGGATTCGGCCTCTTTGGCAGGCGCTTCTACTGCCCAACCTTCGCGGATATAGACAGCCGCCGCCGATTCGTCCACCGAATATTTTTTCCCTGCGGCAAACGTCTGTTCACCATCGAAAAAACTACGGGTCGGGATAATTTTGATTTTTGCCATTTTTAATACCTCAATTAATAAGGTCGTCTGAAATTCAGACGACCTTGGGTTTCACAATCAAGCAGCCACGATGTCTTTAATGGCGGCAAAGGATTCGACATGACGGACGGCAATATCCACATCTTGCAACGTGGTGATGCGTACCGCGCCCGCAGTAGACTTGGTGTACGGATCAACAATCACATCCAAAACGCCCCAGTGTGCAATCATCAGATCAGACCAGTTACCAAAAATCAGCGGGCTGCATTTGTTGGCCGCCGTGCCTTTGGTCAGGTTGGACGGAATTTGGTTTGATACCGCGCAACGGTAGCCGTTCAACGGCGTTGCGCCGTCCTGCCAGATGTAGCCGGACACGCCGTCGGCCTTCAGCTTGGTTTTCAGCAAACCGCGCACGCGGGCATTGGTGATGTAGGCC
>CALDNV010000369.1:0-1138 GCA_937914605.1 uncultured Neisseria sp. | reverse complement strand
CTCTTTGAGCTAAGGCGAGGCAACGCCGTACTGGTTTAAAGTTAATCCACTATAGCAAAACCTAAAACAGCCTCACCAAACACACTATGCATCACTTTATCCAGACCCTCAAACAATCCCTGCAAGTCCGTATCAGCATTGCCCTGATACTGATGTTCCTGCCTTTGTCCATCATCGCAGGCGCATTCTCCTATTACCAAACCTACCATGAAGCCGAAGAGCTTCAGGACGACCTGTTGCGCCAAACCGCCGCCTATATCAACCCCAAAACCACCGACTACACACAAATAGGCAGCGAAAACCACATCCTCATCCAAACCTTCGGACAAGAAGACACCGTCCCCCTGTCCAACACACTCGGCGAAGGATTCCACACCATCAAGGGCAGCGTTGATGACGATGACGATGATGACGACGACGAATACCGCGCCTACATCCGCCAAACCCCGCAAGGCAAAATCGCCGTACTCCAAGAAACCGAATACCGCGACGACCTCGCAGCCACCGCCGCCTACCAAAGCGTCCTCCCGCTGCTCATCGCCCTGCCCCTCATGATCCTGCTGACCGTATGGATCACCTACCGCGCCATGCGCCCCGTCAAAACCCTTTCCGCCGCCCTCGGCAAACGCCGTTCAGACGACCTCTCGCCGCTGGACGGAGAAGGCGTGCCCAGCGAAATACAAGGCTTCGTTACCGCCATCAACCAACTGCTGCAACGCACAGGCGAAAACATTCGCCGCCAGCAACGCTTCATCGCCGATGCAGCCCACGAACTGCGCAGCCCCCTGACCGCCCTCTCCCTTCAAGCAGAACGGCTCACCAAGCTGCCCCAATCGGACGAAGCCCGCGAACAGACCGGACTCATCCTCCAAAGCATACAGCGCAACCGCCACCTGCTCGAGCAGCTCCTGACCCACGCCCGCGCCCAAGGCCCCGAAACCCAACGCAACCTGACCGACATCAGCCTGCAAGCCCAGTTCCGCCGCGTGCTGCAAGAACTCATGCCCCTCGCCCTCGACAAACAGCAAGACATCGGCGTCGCCGTCGAAAACGACCTGCGCATCCGAGCCGACGACACCGAAATCTACACCCTCATCAAAACCTTCACCGACAACGCCATCCGCTACACCCCCGCAGG
>CALDNV010000368.1:0-9745 GCA_937914605.1 uncultured Neisseria sp. | reverse complement strand
TTTTGGTCGACGATGGCGGGTCGGTTTTCTATGCCGACGCGGTTGGGTACTTTACTGTCGTCACGCTCATAATTTGACCCCGCGTTTAGGTGCTTCGCCCTTGTACAGGTCGGCTTTCACACAAATCTCGCGCGTTACCGTATCCAAGCCTTGCTGGTTGGCAAGCTCCAACAGATTGACCAGATTGACCGTTACGCGGCGTACCGAGCCGTGCGCCAAATCCACCAAATAAGCCAACGCATCTTTTTCAAACGTCAAATCAGGTGCGTAAACCTTCGCCAACTCTTCCGCGTCTGCCAAATCGACAGGTTGCGCAGGTACCCAAGCCAGCACGCGGCCGTGGAAACGCTCGAATTTCTTCAGCTTGGTCGGCAACATCTCCTCACCCACCAACATCAGCGGGGCTTGGCTGCCTTCGTAGATGTCGCGCACCAGCTCGACCAATCCCTTATGCGTAACCAAATAGTCCGCCTCGTCCAAAATCAACGGACGCTGACTGGCAGCCAACTGTTCGCAGATCACATCCAAACAACCCGCCGCCGTTCGGGCAGGCGGCAAGCCCATCTCGAAGCAGATTTTTTCCAACAGCGTCTTTTTGCTCCATGCGCTGCGCAGCTGGACATAGTAAGCGCGTGTCTCATTTGCCACCGCCACCGTCGCCGTCGTCTTACCGAAACCCGAAGGGCCGTACAACACACCCAAACCCGGCAAACCGTCCTGACGGTTAACCAAACGCTCCATCGCAACAGAGACCAAAGACAGATTGTTGATATTTGCAATTTTCATTTTTAAAATCCTTTTAAAATAGTGAATAAACCTTGTTTAAAACCCCGAAAGGTCGTCTGAAATCAAGCCAGCATCGCCCGTTTGGACAACGCCTTATACTCATTGCTTTGCGGATACCGCTCCAGCCATCTTTGCGCTTGCGGCGGCAAATCCGTCTGACCGCAAAGACGCTGATACAGCGCAAACCGCTCCGATGCTTCGGACGGTACCGACCAGCCCGCGGCAGCTTCCGTTTCAGACGGCATTTCCACCGCCTTCACTGCCACAGCCTCGACCGTTAAATCGTCCTCACGGTTTCGGCGTGCTGCCAATGCGGCAGCCTTAGCCTTGATTTGGCCCATATCCAGCACCATTCCCCCGATATTGACCGAGTCCTGATGCTCGATGGTCGGTACGCGGCGTTCTTTCAAGATGTTTTGCTGTTGCAGCTCGTTGCGTTTCAGACGCTCGTCGTTGCGTTTGTCTTCCGCGCGTTCCAAGACGCTGACAGGCATATAATCCGTCGAGTTGCCATGCCATTCCGCTTTGCAGATAAGGCGGCCGACATCGTCGTAAATCCAAACCCAAAGCGCGTCCTGCACGTCGTAGCCGACCCTGACCGTTTCGCCGTTAAACTCCATCAGTTCGGCGGAATAATAAGTATTGCTGAACAGCGATACCTCCCCGCGCCGTACCGTGCGCATCACCTGCGGTCGGAACAAATACCCTTCCTCCTCCGGCGACACCCTCGGCGGTTCGCCAAACTCCGCCACCTTCAAAGCCCAAAACTCATTAGGCGACATATGCCGGCGTTTGCCTTCACGGTCGGTAAACTTAGGCAGCGAACGGTGCGGTCGGTCGTTATATTCGTCCACCACCCGTTCGATATAGCCCTTAAACTCATCCCAAGTCGGAATCGGCGAATTCAAAATCTTCCCGTGCAGGCGGACTTCCTTACGCGACAACTTAAACAGCTTCTGCCGCGCCTCGTCGTCCATATTTTTCCCCACAAAAGACGGCAGGTTCGCCGCCGCCCGCGTGAAAATATTATGGCTGCGTTCCGACGCGCCCTTCGCTTGCGAGTTATAAGCCCGCGAATGCGTCATCGTCATGCCCAGCCTGCCCATCAGACCCGTTGCCTCATCCGTCATCATCAAGTTTTCAAAGCCACGACCCCAGTCCACATACCAAAGCGCACCGATGGCCGCGCGGCTCGCGTGGCTTAAAGCCTCAAGCACGGTAAACCGGCTTTCCGCCAGCCCCACGCTCCAGCCCATACACCGTCTTGTGCCAACGTCCAAAACCGTCGTAATTTCAGGTCTGAACGGCAGACCCGATAACGGATTCAACACCTCCGCATCAAACGTATGACCGTCGGCGGTGTAGATGGCGGCTGGTTTCAAATGCATAAAATCGCGCCGTTTGTGCGGCAGGATATTTTTCAAATCCCGCGCCCCGCGTCGTCCGCGTTCACGCTCCACATTGCCAAGCTTGCCCAACCACCGGCGCACCTGATGGATACTCGGCACATCGCCCCCTCTCCCCGTGGGAGAGGGTTGGGGAGAGGGCAAAACCTCCAGCCTGTTCACAAACAAGCGGTAAGCTTCGGAAACAGAAGGCTTCATCGGCAGCCGGTAGCATTCCAAAAACACAGGTAGCCAAGACGGGACGTTCATATCCTCGGTTCTGGATTTCGGCGCGAGGCTGTTCGATTCGCGCGCCGCAAACCACCGCTTGATTGTCCGCACGCTCGGCAGCTTTCCGCCGCCGCCGCGTCCGTCTGCCGCCAAAGAAAACAGCTTCGCAATATGCTCGAAGCCCGGCATCTTCGCCTGCGTCAAAACAGTCGTCATCGCCGCCTCCTTCGACACACCCGATTCCGCCATTACCCGCTCGACCGCCGACAAAACCCCGCGCCGAGCCGATTCACACAACCGTTGTTGCTCCGTCGAACCATCCGTAACGCCGATGGCCAACTCTCCCCCTCGCACATCGGGAGAGGGCAAACCCGCACCCCCTCTCCCTGTGGGAGAGGGCTGGGGAGAGGGCTGAAGTTCGGGCAAATCTGATAAACCGCCCAAAACCTCGTTCAGCTTCTTCGCCTGGATCAGTTTCAACACCTCTGGGGGCGGTGCATATTCGCGGCGTTTGCCACCTTTTCCGCCTTTACCGGCGACTTCCACAAAAGACCAAGATTCTTTTTGGATTCTTTTTTGAATCCCTCTCTCAGATTTAGGTAAGATTTCCAAACTCATTTTAAAAAGTTCCGAAATCGAGTAATGCGTTTTCATGCTGCTGCCTCTTTATATAAATAAGCATAGCGGGGGCGGATGCGCCGCCCGTCTTTCGTCCACCGTTCCGGCCATAGCTCATACAGCGGTTTGCCCAACACTTCCGCTATCGCCATCTCGCCGGCAGTCGACGGCTTTCTCAAAGCCTGACGTACTGTGCTTTCGCCTATACCTGCCATCGCAGCCACATCGGCAAGCGACAGTCCCTTCATTTTGATTTCCGCCCGTATCATTTCAGGATGCATACCGTTCATCTCTTTTTATTTCCTTTCCTATATAGGTCGTCTGAAATCCTTCAGACGAGCCTCCTTAATCTTTAACCAAACCCATCATCCGCATAGTTGCTTCCAACTCCATTTTGAACTCCCGCATTTTCCGGTCGTACGTCATTAGATCGGTAGCCAGATGTTCGGCGCGCAACACCATCAGATCCAAAGCTTCGTTTTCTGCCGTAATTTCATCATATCGGGTCATAATCACTCCTTAATATATGTATGTAGCGTGGGCTTCGCCCACAAAATTCAACCAAAACCGTTTAATCGGTCGTCCGAACCGTTTCAGACGACCTGTTAAACAGTCTCCTTCCTGACGGGTCGAATACCCGTCATTTTTTTGGCTATTTCCAAATTGTTAAAGAACGCTGCAAAATCGGTTATACTGTTTTAAAGCTGCCGTTTCGCTGTTTTTAAAAATAATAAAGTACCGAAATATTTTTCGCAACTTAATTTCGGTACTAATTTCGGTACTTTTAGTTAATATATTGATTTATATTAGAATTTATTTTTGTATTTTTTTCGGTACTTTTAAAGAAAGTTCGGAACTATGAATAGATGGTTGAGCGCATCAGATTTGGCGGAATTGGCAAGATTCGCAGATTTAAAATCCTTACCTAGAACAGATAAAGGAATATCCGTCAAAGCCAAAAGAGATGAGTGGCAATTTGAAAAAGTTGACGGCAAAGGTGGCCCCGGAGGGAAGAAGACAATATTCAAACTGCCGAATTACGTTATTGATGAATTAGAACAAAAAGGCTTGCTCCATTTGATAGATGGTGCGGAAACAGACGCGCCGCTTGAAGTCCGCAACACTCAGCCCGAAGTGGCGCATCTCGAAAATATGGATTACGCCGACTGGGCGGCGCGTCAGGATACGCGCGACATCGTACCCGTCCGCTATTACAAAGAAGTCTTCGCCAGCGCAGGCAGCGGCGCAATACCGTGGGATACCGACCCCGAAGCCATGTGGTTCCGAACCGCCTTCTTCAAACACCTGCAACTCTCGCCGGCAGACTGCTTCTGTACCCGTATCGACGGGGACAGCATGTTCCCAACCCTAATCGACCAAGGCACCGTCCTATGGCAAACCGCCACGCGCTACACCCGTGAAGGAATCTACCTGTTCCGGCAACAAGACGAACTCCGAGTCAAACGCCTGCAACGCCTGACCGCCGATACGCTCAACATCATCAGCGACAACCCAAATAAATCCATCTACCCGACAACCCAACTGACCCTGTCCGCCACCACCCCCGCCGACTTCCAAATCCTCGGCAAATACCTCTGGAGCTGCGGCATATCAAAATAAACAGATTCCCGATAATTCCCATGACAAAAAAAGCGCGAAACCGACAAAAAACTGTCAGATTTCGCGCTTTTTTCGCAATTCTAAAATTTCCCCCACTTTTTTAAATTTCCTTAGCCTTTCAATAATTTCCGCTTTTTTTTCTCGTTATATATCTATGACAAAACTAACACCACCCCACACTGATGGTGCTTTTGTGGCGGTTAAGCTGTTTGGCGATTTCGGCGATGGTGCAGTGGCGGGACAGGTATTGGATATGGTATCGTTCGTCTTGGGTCAGTTGTGTGTAGCTCATGGCAATCTTTCTTGCAGGAAAGGCCGTATGCTACCGCATACTGGCCTTTTTCTGTTATGGAAAGTTGCACTTCAAATGCGAATCCGCCGTCGTCTGAAAACTTCGGTTTGGGCAAAAAGGGGGTAGGGCGTGCGCAATAAAGCCGTCTGTATGCACAGACGGCTTGATGGCTTAGTCGGCGGCGTGCCAGGGTTTTTGCGCACCGGCGTGGAAGCTGGGTTTTTCGCCTCCCCAGAGGGTGTCGATGTCGTAGAAGTCGCGGACGGCGGGCAGCATGACGTGGACGACGAGGTCGCCTGCGTCAACGAGCGTCCATTCGCCGCTGTCGCCTTCGGTGCTGAGGATTTCGAAGCCGGCTTCTTTGAGGCTGACGGCGACGTTGTTGGCGAGGGCTTTGACTTGGCGGGTGCTGTCGCCGCTGGCGATGATCATGCGGGCGAACAGTGAGGTTTTTTCTTGGGTTTCGAGGACGGAGATGTCTTTGGCTTTGATGTCTTCGAGGGCTTCGACGGCGGTTTCGACCATTTTTTGCAGGTCTTGCAGTTCTTGTTCGTTCATTGTTTTCCTAATGGTGGGAATGAAATGGGGTTTGGACGGTATTATAACTTATCTGTATGAATTTACGCTATTTTCCGCTTTGGTACAGTTTGTGTTCGCGGATGTAGCGGGCGACTTGGGGCGGGAGGTCGTCTGAAAGTCTGCCGCTTTGGAGGGTTTGGCGGATTTGGGTGGAGGAGGTGTTGTGCAGGGGGGCGTTGAGGATGCGGACGCTGCCGTTTTGGAGGGCTTCGCCCAGCCAGGCGTGGAGTTCGCGCGGGGTTTGGTTGAGGTTGTCGCCTTGGCGCATGGCGACGGCGATGTGGGTTTGGCGCACGAGGGTCTGCCATTTTTTCCAAGTGTGCAGTTTCATGAGGCTGTCGCTGCCCATGAGCCACCAAAGTTGGGCGGCGGGGAATTGCTGGCGGAAGATTTGGACGGTGTCGAAGGTGTACGTTGCGCCGTCGCGGACGATGTCGCAGTCGCTGGCGGCGAAGCGGGGGTCGTCGGCGATGGCGAGTTCGGTCATGATGAGGCGGTCTTGGGCACAGGCGCGGGACGGGTTTTTGTGGTAGGGGTCGCCTGCGGGCAGGAAGACGACGGTGTCGAGTCCGATTTCGTCGGCGAAGGCGCGGGCGATGTGGAGGTGGCCGTTGTGGATGGGGTCGAAGGTGCCGCCGAAAAGTCCGATGTTTTTCATGGGTGTCCTTGGGTGTGGTGTGCGCTCTGTTTGGGTTTCAGACGACCTGTCGGGTTTATGGGTTGTCGGGGTCGTCTGAAAGGCTTTTTGCCTCGGGGCTGCCGTCGACAACCAGGGTGAGTTTGCCGGTGGTCGGGTGGATGACGAGTCCGTGGACAGCGATGTCGGCGGGCATGAGCGGGTGGTTGCGGATGACTTTGACGGTGTGGCGGACGCTGTCTTCTACGTTGTCGAAACCGGTCAGCCAGTCGTCGAGGTCTATGCCGGCGTTGCGCAGGGTTTCGATGCGGTCGTCGGGGATGTCGCTTTCGTGTACTTTTTCAAGGAAACCGGCGGCGTTCAGTCCCTTCATGCCGCAGTCGTGGTGGGCGATGACCATGATTTCTTTGACTTTGAGTTCGAACACGGCGACCAAAAGGCTGCGCATGACGGAACCCCAAGGATGGGTAACGACTGCGCCGGCGTTTTTGATGAGCTTGGCATCGCCGTTTTTCAGTCCGAGCGCGTCGGGCAGCAGCTCGATGATGCGCGCGTCCATGCAGGACAGGATGGCCAATTCGCGGCCGGGATATTTGTCAGTGAAATATTTTTCGTATTCGCCCGATTCGACAAAATTTTGGTTATAGGCGAGAATTTCGCTCAATTCGCTCATGGTGTTGGACCTCCGAAAGAATGGGACGATTATAGCGGTTTTCGGGCGGTTTGGCTTTGCAGCGTGTGCCGTCCGGCTATGGATAGAGTTGGTTGCAAATTGAAGCGGAGCAGATACAATCCGCTTTATGATTATGTATTGATTGGATTGAGGAACAGCCATGTCTTCGCGCCCTTGTTTTTCCGAAACGCTCGACCGCCGCACCCACGACGCGCTCTACGATTGGGCGCGGGCAAGTTACGGCGCGTCGGACGACTGGAACACGCTCTATCTGAACGGGCTGGCTTTGGGTCGTCTGAATCCGTTTTGGCGCGAACGGATCAAACAAGACTGGCAGGAAAGGCTTTCTGAAGTTTCAGACGACCTCTACCTGCAAACGGACAACTGGCTGGCGATGGGCGACAGTTTGCAGCATTTGGCGCACGAATGGAAAAGCCTCGGACTGCTGCACGGCTGGCGCGATGAAAAGTTTGACGTGTGCGACGACGCGGGCAAGGTTCTCTTTGCGTTGGAACGCGCCGCCTTCCGCCCGTTCGGACTCATGAGCCAAGCCGTCCACCTCAACGGACTGGTGCAAACCGACGGCGGCTGGCATTTTTGGATAGGCCGCCGCAGCCCGCACAAAGCCGTCGATCCCGACAAACTCGACAACCTCGTCGGCGGCGGCATTGCCAGCGGTGAAACCCCGTTTGAAGCTGTCTGCCGCGAAAGCGAAGAAGAAGCCGGACTGATGCCGCCCACCCTCGGCAACCTCCGAGCCGCTGCCCGAATCCACAGCCTGCGCCCCGTATCGCGCGGCATCCACAACGAAATCCTGCACATCTTCGACATCGTCCTGCCCGAATCCGTCCGCCCCGAAAACCAAGACGGCGAAGTCGCAGGGTTTGAATTGATGAACGTTTCGCAACTCATCGAAACCATGTTGTCCCAAACCATGATGCACGATGCCCAGCTCGTTACCCTCGAAGCCCTCAAACGATACGGCGCGCTCGACAGGCAGCATCCGCTAAGCCTTTGGCTGGACAGCCTTTGCCGCTGAATGCAAAAAATAAAACAGTACAAAACCATTAACGTCCCGCAGTTTTCCTTTCCCGATTCCCGAAAAGGTCGTCTGAAACCCATGCTCCGACTTACCGACATCTGCAAACGCTTCGACAGCAAAACCGTCGCCGACCGCATCAGCCTGACCGTCGCCGCCGGCGAAACCCTCGCCGTCCTCGGACGCTCCGGCTGCGGCAAATCCACCCTGCTCAAAATCATCGCAGGCATCGTCAAACCCGACAGCGGCGAAGTTTGGCTGGACGGGCAGGACATCACCGCCGTCCCGCCCGAAAAACGCAACGTCTCGCTGATGTTTCAAGACTACGCCCTGTTCCCGCACCTGACCGCCCAAGAAAACGTCGGCTTCGGACTCAAAATGCGCCGCCTGCCCAAAGCCGAAATCGAAGCGCAAACCATGCAGGCGCTGCGCGACATCGGTTTGGAAAACGAAGCCCGCCGCAAACCCGGCAGCCTCTCCGGCGGCGAACAGCAGCGCCTCGCCCTTGCCCGCGCCCTGATTATCAAACCGTCCCTGCTCCTCTTGGACGAAGCCTTCTCCAGCCTCGACACCCACCTGCGCCACAACCTCTACCGCCTGACCGACGAGAGCATCCGCCGTCAAAACATCCCCGCCGTCCTCGTAACCCATTCCCCCGAAGAAGCCGCCGCGCTGGCAGACCATATCGCCCTCATGCACGAAGGGCGCATCCTCCAATACGGCACGCCCGCCGAACTCTTCCGCCGCCCCGCCAACGCCCAAGCCGCCCGCCTGCTCGGGCTACCCAACACCGACGATACACGCCACATCCCTACGCACGCCATCCGCCCCGACCCGCAAGGTACGCCCTGCCGCATCCTGTCCCTCACCCCCTTGCCCGACAGCCTGCACCTGACCTTCGCCCACCCCGAATACGGCGAACTGACCACCCTGCTGCCCGCCGGCTACCTTCCCGCCGGCGATACCGTGCCGATACATATCGATAAAGGACAAATCGTCTGGTTTGAACCGTTGCGATGATGTTTCGTGTCCCGCCGTCGTTTGACCCGTCGGGCAAATCAAAAAAGGTCGTCTGAAAATTTTCAGACGACCTTTTATGTCAACACATCAAGGCGTTATCAAATATTGGTTTCCAGATAAACGACTTGGGTTTGCAGATATTCTTCCAAACCGTGTTTGCCGTCTGCGCCGCCGATGCCGGATTTTTTCCAGCCCGCGTGGAAGCCCTGCATGGCTTCGAAGTTTTCGCGGTTGATGTAGGTTTCGCCGAATTGCAGGCGGCGGGTGACGTAGAAGGCTTCGTTCAGGTTGGTGGTGTAAACGGAGCTGGTCAGACCGAATTCGCAGTCGTTTGCCAAAGCGATGACTTGGTCGAGCGTGTCGAAAGTGGAAACGGGCAGGACGGGGCCGAAGGTTTCTTCCTTCATGATGTCCATGTTGTTGTCGGTGTCGGTCAGCAGGGTCGGTTCGAAGAAGTAGCCGCGTCCTTCGGCGCGTTTGCCGCCGCAGACCAGCGTCGCACCTTGTTTGACGGCGCGTTCCACTTTTTCGGCAACGGCTTTGACGGCGCGCTCTTCAATCAGCGGCCCCATTTCCAGCGCGCCTGCTTCGGCTTCGGCAGGGTTGCCGTAGCGCACGCCTTTCATGGCGGCGGTCATTTTTTCAATGAACGCGTCTTTCAGGCTGCTGTGGACATAGACGCGCTCGGCGCAGTTGCAGATTTGACCGGTGTTGCCGACGCGCGAAGCCAAGATGGATTTCACTGCCAAGTCCAAATCCGCGTCTTTCAAAACGATGGCGGGCGCTTTGCCGCCGAGTTCCAGCGAGACTTTGGTGATGTTGGCGGAAGCAGCTTCCATCACTTGGCGGCCCGCTTCGACGGAGC
>CALDNV010000367.1:0-9688 GCA_937914605.1 uncultured Neisseria sp. | reverse complement strand
AGTGTTTGCTGGCGGCTTGGTTGGCTTCGAATATGGTTTTCAGACGACCTTGGACGAAGTTGATGTAGTCGTCGTTGTAGCCGACCTTGATACCTTTTGATTCGGCGGCTTCCGCCATGCCGTTGATGCCGATGGTGAGGAACTGTTTGTCCAGCGTGATGAAGCCTGCATCGTAAACGGGCAGCATTCCGGCGGCTTGGTATTCTTCCATCAGTTTGCGGTAGGCGTATTGGTATTTGTGGATTTTGGCCACTTCGGCGGCAAGGTCGCGCTCGTCTTGCTCCAATCGGTTCATGTTAATGGTGATGACGTTGATGGAACCGGTCGCCACGCCGCCCGCGCCAAGAGTGTAGCTGAAGGTGCGGTCTTCAATGGCGTTGCGCAGGCGGCAACAGGAAGCCAACGAGTCGGGATTATCGGAAAGATAAACGAAGAAGGAATTGCCTTCCGCTAACTCTTTCGCCATTTCGTCGGCGAACACGGTGTCTTTGCATTTGCCGCCGTCGGTCAGCATCGCAGCGGTCACGACGGGGAAGGTCAAAACGGCTTTGGTGCGTTCCTGATTGAACCATTTGAGGAAGAAGTTTTGCAGCTTCGCTACGCTCGCCCACACCGGTTTGCTGAAATCGGGGAAGACGAAATCGCCGAACATCGCATCGAAATAGTATTGATCGTAAACGGAAATATTCCAAAATACGCTCTGATAACCGCGCGCGGCAGCGGGCTGGTTGATGCTGTATACCACCTGCTGCATATGGTTGGCGATTTCTTTACCGTGGGTTTCCAAATAATCATCACCGTAGTCTTTGCGGGCGAAGTAGTCGAAATAGGTCAGAAACTCCACCGTCGCCACCGCGCCGGCAAACTGCGCGCTGATGGCAAACACAAGGTTGATAAACGAACCGCAAAACGAAGCCAGATGTTGCGGCGCTTTAGATTCGCCGCCGAGTTTGCTTAAGCCGTCGAGCAGGAAGGGATACAGCGTAACCGACACACAATAAGGCTTAAGGCTGGTTTCGTCGTGCACATAAATCTCATGCGCCTCAATCTGGCGGATGTATTCGTCGGCGACGGATTGGTCGAAAATTTCGGCGATTTTGCGCGACACTTGGGCGCGGTTAATCTGCACGAAAAAGTCTTTCATGATTTCCGCTTCCATCGTGGCGATGTTTTTCTGGGTAACGTTGGCATTGGCGTCCATTTTCGAGCCGTCCGCCGCGTTTTGCGCGCTGATGTAGTCGTGCATGAATTGCAGTTTGCCGTTTAACTGTTCGGGATGCAGCCGAATCATGTTAAGTCCTCCTGTGTGGGTTGGATAAAAAGCCTCAGGCCGTCTGAAAAGCGGCCGCCTGCGGCTGAGTCGTAATCGGGATGATTTTGGGCGCGGGTTTGTCTTTGACAAACAAGAGGTTCAACACCTCGCCCGTGCGCAAATCGATAAACTTCTGATTGGTTGTCGGGCTGTCCAAGCCACCCCGCTCCATCTGCCAGCGACCGGTTTTCAGATACGTCAGATAAGGCAGGATGTCGTCTGAAACCGCCTCCAGCTCCTCACGCTCCAAACCGGTGTACAAACAGGCTTTCAAACCCGCCTGCGTCACGATGCCCAACATTTTCTGCAAGGCTTCCGGCTGCCATTCCCCGCCCATAAACAACACGCAGCTAATCAGTCCGCGATAGCGTTTCAGACGACCTCTTAAATAATCCTCGGTCAATTCCGTGCCGATACCCTCTTTCCACGCATCGGCACTGTGGCAGCCTTTGCAGCGCAGCGGGCAGCCGGAAAACAGAAACGCCAGCGATACTTCGCCCGGTACTTCCTGCCATACAATTTGCTCGATTGTGAATTTCAACGCCGCCATGACTTGCTACTCATAAATACAATATATGGTGAGAATTAAATCACAAGAACACAAGATATGGTATTTTTATTTAACAATTCAACAAACCGATATGATAGTTTTTAATAATTCACTATATTAAAAATCCAAATCAAAAAGCAACTTAAATATAAAAAAGCCGTACTCGGGAAACACGCTTCGTATTTCCCAATACGGCTGTTACGCCCATCGTGCTTTTTTAAAATTTACCTCCTTTTCTTACAGTACAGCCTTGCCCGGATAGCAAAAACCCAAAACGATAAGCAAACTCCGTAATAACAAAAGCCATTAACAATCCATTCCCTCCAATGACCAAAGGTCGTCTGAAAATACCCTTACCAGCTTTTCAGACGACCTCCCGCAATCTGAAACCCAAGCGAAAAGTGTTACAATAGCCGTTTTATTTTAGCCGCTTAAGACAGTCCGACCATGTGCAACCACCATCATCAAAACGACAGCAAAACTCCCCACTCAGAAGCTCGCGACAACGACACCATCCGCATCCGCGGCGCGCGCACGCATAATTTGAAAAACGTTGATTTGGACATTCCGCGCCACAAGCTGGTGGTGGTCACGGGGCTGTCGGGCAGCGGCAAATCGTCGCTGGCGTTTGACACGCTGTATGCCGAAGGGCAGCGGCGTTATGTTGAGAGCCTGTCCGCCTATGCGCGGCAGTTTTTGCAGATGATGGACAAACCCGACGTCGACCTGATCGAAGGCCTGTCGCCCGCGATTTCCATCGAGCAGAAATCCACCAGCCACAATCCGCGTTCCACCGTCGGCACGGTTACGGAAATCCATGATTATCTGCGCCTTTTGTACGCCCGCGTCGGCACGCCGTATTGCCCCGAACACAATCTGCCGCTATCCAGCCAGACCGTGTCGCAGATGGTCGATGCCGTCTTGAAGCTGCCGGAAGACACGCGCGTGATGATTTTGGCGCCGGCGGTGCGCGAGCGTAAGGGCGAATTTGTCGATTTCTTTGTCGACTTGCAGGCGCAGGGTTTTGCGCGGGTGCGCGTGGACGGCGAGGTCTATCAGCTTGACGAAGTGCCGAAGCTGGAAAAAAATATCAAGCACAATATCGACGTGGTCATCGACCGCGTGAAAGTGAAGGCGGACATCAAGCAGCGGCTGGCAGAAAGTTTTGAAACCGCGCTGCGCCACGGCAACGAGCGCGCGCTGGCGATGGAAATGGACAGCGGCGAAGAATATTGGTTTTCCGCGCGTTTCGCCTGCCCCGTGTGTTCGTACAGCCTGCCTGAATTAGAACCGCGCCTCTTTTCGTTCAACAACCCGATGGGTTCCTGCCCGACTTGCGACGGCTTGGGCAACACCAATTTCTTCGACCCCGAAAAAGTGGTCGCGCATCCCGAATTGTCGCTGGCAACGGGCGCGATTGACGGCTGGGACAAGCGCAACCAGTTCTATTTCCAAATGATTCAGTCGCTGGCGCGGCATTACGGTTTCGATGTGCAGGCTGCTTGGGAAACGCTACCTGAAAAAGTGAAAAAAGTCGTGCTGCACGGCTCAGGCAAAGAAGTCATTGATTTCACTTATCTATCCGAACGCGGCACCACCTTCAACCGCAGCCACGCCTTCGAAGGCATCATTCCCAATCTCGAACGCCGCTACCGCGAAACCGACAGCGAAACCGTGCGCGAAAAACTGCGCGAATACCAAAACCACCGCGCCTGCCCAAGCTGCGGCGGTGCACGTTTGCGCAAAGAAGCCCGCTACGTTTACGTCAGCGGCGAACCTTTGCACGAAGTCTCCGCTTGGCCGCTGACCAAAACCCACCAATTCTTCGAAACGCTGGATTTGGACGGCAACAAAAAACAAATCGCCGAAAAAATCCTCAAAGAAATCATCGAACGGCTCGGCTTCCTGATTAACGTCGGGCTGGATTACCTGAATTTAAGCCGCTCCGCCGAAACCCTCTCCGGCGGCGAAGCCCAGCGCATCCGCCTCGCCAGCCAAATCGGCAGCGGCCTGACCGGCGTGATGTACGTTTTGGACGAACCCTCCATCGGCCTGCACCAGCGCGACAACGACCGCCTGCTCGCCACCCTCAAACGCCTGCGCGATTTGGGCAACAGCGTGATTGTGGTCGAACACGACGAAGACGCCATCCGCGAAGCTGATTTCGTCGTCGATATGGGCCCCGGCGCGGGCGAACACGGCGGCAACATACTGATTGCCGACACCCCCGAAAACGTCGCCAAATGCGAAAAATCCGTTACCGGACAATACCTCAGCGGCAAAAAATCCATTGCCGTGCCGTCTGAACGCACGCCCGTCAATCCCGACCGAATGCTCGTCCTCAAAGGCGCGCGCGGCAACAACCTCAAAAACGTCACCCTCGAACTGCCGCTCGGTTTGATTACCTGCATCACCGGCGTATCCGGCAGCGGCAAATCCACCCTGATTAACGACACCCTCGCCAAAATCACCGCCCGCGAACTCAACCGCGCCCAAGAAGAGCCCGCCCCATACGACGATATCCACGGCCTCGAACATCTCGACAAAGTCATCAACGTCGACCAATCCCCCATCGGTCGCACCCCGCGCTCCAACCCAGCCACCTACACCGGCCTGTTTACCCCCATCCGCGAACTCTTCGCCGGTGTCCCCCTCTCGCGAGAACGCGGCTACAACGTCGGCAGATTCTCCTTCAACGTCAAAGGCGGCCGCTGCGAAGCCTGCCAAGGCGACGGCGTCATCAAAGTCGAAATGCACTTCCTGCCCGACGTGTACGTCCCCTGCGAGGTCTGCCACGGCAAACGCTACAACCGCGAAACGCTCGAAATCCAATACAAAGGCAAAAACATCAGCCAAGTCCTCGACATGACCGTCGAAGAAGCCCGCGAATTTTTCGACGCCGTCCCCACCGTATCGCGCAAACTGCAAACCCTGATGGACGTAGGCCTCGGCTACATCCGCCTCGGCCAATCCGCCACCACCCTCTCCGGCGGCGAAGCCCAACGCGTCAAACTCGCCTTGGAACTCTCCAAACGCGACACCGGCAGAACGCTCTACATCCTCGACGAACCCACCACCGGCCTGCACTTCGCCGACATCGCCCTGCTGCTCGAAGTCATAAGCCGTCTGAAAGGCAAAGGCAACTCGATTGTGATTATCGAGCATAATCTTGACGTTATAAAAACGGCTGATTATATTGTGGATTTAGGGCCGGAAGGTGGCGACGGAGGGGGAAGGATTATTGCCCAAGGGCGTCCAGAACAGGTGGCTAAGGTAAAAGGGAGTTATACTGGGAGGTATTTAAAAAATATAATTACAATAAATTCATTAAGATAGAAAGGTAAGAAAATGAATTCTTTTAACTCAAGTTATACAAACTATTTTTTTTCTGATGTTGAAAACTCAACTTTTAATAGTAACGAGAACATAAATAAATTTATTGAGGAAATTAAGAAATATTCTGAAAATTCACAAGATCACGATCATATTTTCCTTATGCAAGCTCCCTTAATCGATTTAAGAAGATATACTTATGAATACAAGGAAGCTTTAATTTTATTGAAACCTAAAAGTAAAATTGTCTTTATCAATTTTAATTCTGACGAAAGTGAGCCATTTGATGAATATTATGAAGAAGTAATTGAAGATATTGGATATATTTCTGATAAATACCAATATAAAGACAAAATTGGCAGACCAAAAAAATGGGAACATATTATAGAAAAAATAAATTATCAAAAAATAGATATAGATAACTTATCAGATCTTTTTGAACAAATTAAACTACATGAAGATCGTGAAAAAAGATTAAGTGAACTGTTAATATCTTTGTTTACTGGCAGTATTAATGATATAGAAAAAGTTGATGGTTTAAATGTACCAGACAATATTTTAGATAAAGTTAAGAAAAAGATATTACTATTCGACTCTACCCAGACTAATTTTTTATTTAATAAGAAAGATAAGAAACGCTTAGTTATTCAAGGCCTATCAGGTACAGGAAAAACAGAACTCTTACTTCATAAACTAAAAGATTTATATATAAATTCGGAAAACAGTAAAATATTATTTACATGCCACAACAAAATTCTTGCAAATAATTTAAGAAAAAGAATACCTTCTTTCTTTAATTTTATGAAAGTTGAACAGCAGATTGAATGGGATCAAAGATTATGGTGTACTCATGCTTGGGGATCGCAGAAAGATATTAACTCAGGGGCATATCGTTATATTTGTTATTTTTACGATATCCCATTTCTTACTTATGGAAATAATTCCTCCTTTTCAGAAGTTTGCAAAATAGCACTAGATGCTATAAACAATGATGATAGAAACAAAGATAAGTACGCTTTTGATTATATCATGATTGATGAAAGTCAAGATTTTAGCGATAATTTTATTACTCTCTGTGAACGAGTTACTAAAAATAAAATTTATGTAGCTGGAGATATATTTCAATCTATATTCGGTACCTATGCAAAAGTAACTAACGATGTTGATTATTTATTAAACCAATGTTATAGGACAGACCCTAAAACATTGATGTTTTCACATGGGTTAGGAATGGGGTTATTTGAAAATTCTAAATTACAATGGCCTACAGATGAGGAATGGCAAGCCTATGGCTATACAATAAATAAGCATGATCAATATTATCACTTTAGTAGATTGCCGATAAGAAGATTTGAAGATATTCAAACATCTAATAGTGTACTAATTAGAAATATCAATCGCTTAAATAAAGATGAAATAGTTAGCGAAATAATACGATCAATAACTGAAATTAAGAGTAACAATCCTACAATTAAACCAAGTGATATTGCCATTATTTTTATTGAAAAAAATAGAGCTTATAATAATGAGATGAGTGTAATAATTGAGAGAAAATTAAGGGAAGCAGGGATCGAATGGAAAATAAATTTAGCTTTTGAAACACAAGTCCAAAAAGATGATCAATTATGTATTACTAATCACAATAATGTAAAAGGTCTTGAGTTTCCGTTTGTAATTTGTGTTTCTCCTAATAATATTAACAAAGACTTGAGAATGCGGAATGCACTTTATATGGCAATGACTCGATCTTTTATACAAAGCACTTTATTTATAAATATTGTCGATTCTTCCGTATGGAATCAATATGAATCTGGACTAAAAGATATTAATGAAAAAAATGAAATGATTGTAACTGAACCTGACTACTCAAATAAAGAAGAAATTAAACAACTAAATCTTAATTTTGATAGCAGTACAAGTATGTCTTTTAGAGATTTAGTTCTTATTGAAATCAGAAAACAATCTCCAAATATTAATCCGAAAAATATCAATTGGGTATTTGATGGGGTTCTTAATTCTTGTGGAGAAACTTATGATACAAGCTTAATCAGCTCTAAAGTAAAATCTTTGTTACAGGTATTAGACTAATGCTTTATTTCAAAATACAGGATTATGAAAAAGACAAATACTGCACTCCGATAAGAAAAAAATATGATTTACTTCTTATTGTTATTGAAGCCTTACAGTGTATACTCACTGATCTTGATCCTTCAAGTAGCAATAAAATAAGGCCAAATTCTGATCTGTTTTTTATATTACATAAAAATAAATTTTCTAGATTATTTTTTATTCTTAACAATAAAATATTTTCTATTAAATTTCCATTTACTTATACCCTTACTGAAGATGGAAATAAAGTAAAAAATATTTATTATAAGGATATAAGTATAGATCTAGGAGTTGTATCCTATCTTAGAGAGGCTTTAACTAAACTATCAGGATTATATGATATGGGAACTTCATATCATATAAATGACATTAATAATTTAATTTATAATGATGATGAAAGCTGCAATATAGAATTAGTATATAAAATTTTAAATAGCTTACTAATTATGGAAGATGGATATCTTAGATATGACCATGATAAAACCCACGAAAATGGTAAATTACATCCCTTGCACCACTACGATATATTTTATGAGTCTGGTAACACATTTAAAATCGGTCTTACTGAAAAAATTGAAGTTGAAAACCTAATTGACTTTGTAGATACAACTACTGATTGTCACTATATAGAAGGTTGATTGACGGTTCGCCGTTTTAACTTTTCAGACGGCCTCCAATGTCGTCTGAAAACATCAGCTTCAACAAAGTTAAAACCTTAAACAACAAGCCATTTTCCTTCTCCAGCACTCAAACCACAAGCAAAAATCCTATGGCGCGTTATCGCAGAAACTTCATTGCCGGCGGCACATTCTTTTTCACCGTCAAACTCGCCGACCCAAAATCGCGCCTGCTTGTCGAACATATTGGCTTCGCGTGCGGCTTATATGGATGTACAAAAACAATATCCCTTTGAAACCGTCGCCATATGCGTGCTGCCGAACCATATTCACGCCATTTGGACGCTGCCGCCCGACGATGCGGATTATTCCCTGCGCTGGCGGCTGATTAAAACCAAATTCTCCGCATATTTCCCTCGTGCCAAAAACCTGTCTGCCAGCAAACAGCGGCGGCACGAACGCGGTATTTGGCAACGGCGTTTTTACGAACACACCGTGCGCGACGAAATCGATTTGCAGCATTGCACAGACTATATCCATTTCAATCCCGTCAAACATGGATTGTGCGGCAATGTTCGCGATTGGGCGTTTTCGTCGTTTCACCGTTATGTTCGGGACGTTCTTTAACATATCCACTACTACCAGCACTTAAATTACAAAATACGCTTTCACGAGCTATATTTACATCATCTAAGTTCCCCGTTTTCGTCGAAACCGTATACCTCCGTCCGCCCCAATGCGTCGGTAACGACGGTATGGTCTTTGCGGTAGTCGAACGTCCATTCTTCGCCGAGGTTGTTGCTGCTTTTGAGCACTTTGCCGTCGGTGTCGTAACGGTCGTATTCGTAGCGGGACACCAGTCCGTCGGGCTGGTTGTGTTCGACCATGATGTGGTTGCGGTAGGCGAAACCGCGCAGTTTTTTGCCGTCGCGTCCATAAACCGCGGTCAAATCGCCGTAGCCGTCGTAGTCGTAGCGCACCAGTTCCTTACCGTTGAAGGTAACGGAGGTGAGGCGGTGCGCCGCCGTCGGGAGAGGCGATTTAGTAGAGGTCGTCTGAAAGTTGGTTTTCAGACGACCTCTATGTTAACTGCTAATGAGATTGTTAAAGAACAAATGGTTCAGACGACCTCAAAGAAGATAGTGAGGCCGTCTGAAAAGCGGAAACCGCGTGCGTGCGTACCGCACAAACCCTACGCCAGGACTGAAGGTTTTGTGCAGGCTACGACTTACTCTACATCGAAATTGGGAGTTTCATTGGCTTACAGTTCGATTACACCTCAATAAAACATTCAAAAAAATCAAAGTGATTTTTATCAAATGCAATTAATAACTTGCCTTCAGGAATTTTTTTTCCTGTCATACCTCCTATACAAATCCCGAGATTCTTAAAAAGAATATATTTTTTTCCTTCGATAAATTCTGAATCGATGGCTTTAAGGTCTTCGATTGAATTTTTAAATATATCAATATCTCCTAATATGGGATTAGAATCTTTTAAGCAATATCCATAAACCAATTTATCGTTTTCATAAACTAACTCACAAGCATTCCTATATTCCACCTTATTATTCATAATATTATCTTCAACCATTCTTGCTGGTTTTCCATATTTTTCTTGTATTTCCTCAATAGAAGTACCAAATACAAAATCACCAATTGATTCATATGGCTTGAGATCTTTGCAAAAAAGCCCTTCCCCCAACAGCCGACACCCAAACACAGGTTTTCGTCTATTTCCGCTCCTAATTACTCCTGATTTTACCCA
>CALDNV010000366.1:0-12644 GCA_937914605.1 uncultured Neisseria sp. | reverse complement strand
TTTGGCGGGCAATTGGACTTTACTGAATTTTTAAAGGTCTATCAGAAGCATGAACAACAAAATGGTTTGTATTTTCTAGGTCAAATTTATCATCAAGAAAACTTGTTCGAACAAATCAATAAAATTTTAGATAAAGTAAACAAAAAATCATCTAAAAAACTCTATTGGTTGGCTCCAAGCGATATTTACTGGGGAAAACAACGGAAAATTCACGATAAAATTCAAAATTTAATAGATAAACAAAAAAATGGTTATGAATTCTATCTCTATTTACCTTTACCATCTGAGCAAAATCACCATGAAAAACAAGAATGGCTAAATCAGTTTAGAGATATATCAAATAAAGTACTTTACGGATTCTGTGAAGGTTTTTTAGATGAAAATACTGAAATTCTATTTCTAGAAGATAAATTTGCTGTTGTTTGTTATCACGCAAAACTATCTTCTTATCCTGTGACATTGCCTATCGGGTTTATGACTACCGATATTAAAAGAGTAAATTATATTATAAGATTAGCTAAAAATTATCTAAATTCTGCTCTATTCCCTGATAGGGATGAAGATGAAATAAGACAAAAAGACTTTGGTTTGTTAAAACCATAGCAGCATAATCTTTATATATTCAATGGACAAACTCAACGCCCTAAAACACTTCTGCTCCGCCGCCGAAGCCACCTGCAAAACGGCGAACTTGTAGAACTCTTCCCCGACATCCCACGCCGCTCGTGGCAACTCTACATCTACCGCCCGCAACGCACAGTAACTTCCGGGCGCGTGTTAAAGGTATTCGACTGGCTGACGGAGGTGTTGCGGGAAATGTATGGCAAAAATGCTAACTGAAATCAAGAAGGCTCAAGCGACATTTATTGTCTGTTTCCGCTTGCTTTCAGGTCGTCTGAAAACACATTTACAAACTCAAACATCAGAATATCCCTACCCGATACGGCTCATGCTGAAACCCAATGTCTCAGACAAATTTAACGTCTTTATCGGGTCTCAACCCAAGCTGCATTTACCGATTTGAATCGGCTATACTACCGCCTTTCCTTAACACACACATTGTCATGAGTACCAAAAAATTTCCCGTCCCCCTCAGCTATTTCAGCATGCCGTTGGGACTTTTCGCGCTCGGTTTGTCTTGGCGTTATGGCGCGCATATCGGGCTTTTACCGCATTGGGCTGCGGAAACGCTGTTAGCCGCCGCCTTCGTGCTTTGGCTGCTGCTGGTCATTGCCTACATCATCAAAATCCGTTTTTTCCGCCCCGAATTTTTGCAGGATTTGCAGGATTTGGTGCAATGCTGTTTCATCAGCGCGATTCCGATTACCACGATGCTGGCAGGTTTGGCGGCACTACCCTACCAAACACCACTGGCAAAAGTATTGATTTTGCTGGGAACGGCGGGACAGTTGGCATTTGCCATGTACCGCGCAGGCGGCTTGTGGCGCGGTGTCCATACCCTTGATGCCACCACGCCGATTGTTTACCTGCCCACCGTTGCCACCAATTTTGTCAGCGCGACCGCAATGGCGGTATTGGGTTGGTCTGATTACGCCTGGCTGTTTTTGGGCGCGGGTCTGTTTTCATGGCTTAGCTTGGAAGCTGCCATATTGAGCCGTTTGCGCACCGGCACACCCGTCAACGCCCCTGTACGCGGTATTGTCGGCATTCAGCTTGCACCCGCTTTTGTCGGCTGCGGCGCCTATTTCGCCGTATCGGGCGGGCACATCGACACCTTCGCGCTGCTTTTAATCGGCTACGGCTGCCTGCAATTCCTGCTACTGCTGCGCCTTCTGCCTTGGATGCTGGAACAGGGTTTCAGCCCTAGCTTTTGGGGTTTCTCGTTCGGTTTGGCGGCAATGACAGGCTGCGGTTTCCATTTGATTGCCGAACAACGTTTACTGTTTTTAGGCTATTTCCTCGCCATCACAGGTTCCGGCTTGGTTATGTTGCTGTTGCTGGCTACTTTGAATTTGGCAAGACAGGGACGGTTGTTGGTGAAATGAAAAATCGTGCGGCTTAAAGGCGTGATAAAACGGACATGGTCTTAGGTCGTCTGAAAACTACATTTGGACATTCAAACCGATGAAGATAAACCCTGAAAACGGCAGCATTACCCTGCCGGACGGCAACATTATTGGCGCACGCACCACGCTTGATGACTGGATTGCATCCTTCCCAAAATCCAGCCCGAATCATCTGCAAGCGGGAATAACATTTTTCAGTTTGTCATTTACCAAACAGTCCGAACAATACACCCTTACCGCCCAGTTCGAGCAGCAGCGGCTGGAGCGCTTATCCATATTCTTCTGCCCGATAGGCGAAGACAATAGCTGGGCAGCATGGTCGGAAGCGCGCGAATTGCAACGCAGAAAACAGTTTGATCGATGGCTGGATAAACAACTGGGCGATGCCCCTTGTTCCATTAAAGCATCGTCATCCGGCAAATGCCGTCAATTCGCCTGGGGCAATGCGGGCGCGTATTACCACAATAAAGACGGCAGTACGATGATCGTCATCAGTTATCGCTGAACGCCTCACAAAGGACACCCCATGCACTACCAATCGCTAACCGCCGCGCTGGAACAATACAGCGGCAGCCTTACCCACTATCCCGCCTCCCCAAACAGCCTTGCCCTGCATATCAACCGTCAAACGCAAGGTCGTCTGAAACTCCACACACCCGACGGTATCAGCCTCAGCCTGACTTACAACGATGAACCCGTGTTCTGGTCGTTCTTTAGCCACGATTTATACGACGTTTACCTCATTCGCAGCTACGCCGAAAGCTGGCAGGCATATCAGCCCGTCGGGCACATCGGCAGCCGCGTAAACGAACACATCGCCCACCAACCCGCCGCAGAGCAAGGCCTGTTGTGGAACAAATATTTCATCGAACAACTCGCCACCCACAACGCAGGACTGTTTGGCATCGGCGAATGGCACTTCGACTACCGCCCCGCCCAAACCCTGCCCCCGCAATGGGGCGAATGCTGGCACGACACCGCCGTAGGGCAGCCTGAAACCGACGAAAACTACCATAAATGGCTGTTTTCAGGCAGCCGTTTCGACGCGCTGGACAACAATTTTTATACCCAGACCGAACGCTTCATCGCCCTGAAAACGCACCACGCCGAAGACGGTCGTCTGAAATATTGGCGCAAACGCGCACGGCAAAACCAACTGCTGCCCGTCTTGGTGCCCTGTCTGACCGCTGGCTGATTTTAGACGGACACCTGCGCCTCGCCGCCGCGCTTACCGAAGGGCAACTGCCACCCCTGATTACCATCCAAGCCACCACCGCCCGACCCGACCCGCGCACCGCCGCCGAACACGAAACCGCAAAAACCGCCGCCCTGTCGCAATACGAAAAAATCGCCCGACAAACCGACCACAATCCCCAAGCCTTAAACGCCGTCAGCCAGCACATCGTCAAAGCTTTCGATACCCGCCCCTACCTGCTGCACACCACCCGCGCCGCCGCCGACATCGCCCCGAAAACCTGGCTGCAACAATTGCAAACCTACGCCGCACAACACGGTTTCGCCGAAGAATTTGAACGCGTTTGGACAACGGAATCATGGCCAATGAAACGGGTTGCTGCTTTTCAGGTCGTCTGAAAAGGTCAGGTTGTTTTAAACTTTTCAGACGACCTCAACAGGTAAACCCTTCCCACCCTGACCCACACCAATAATTTCCACCTAATTTTCCCCACATACAATCCCCACAAACGGCGCAGACCGCTTCATATTCCCATCCGTAAGGACCACTACCATGAAAAACATTAAATTTACCTTAGCCATATTTTTCGGCGGCATATTCGCTTTATGGCTGCTTGCTACATCATTTCCAGACCAGTGGGGCGTATTTCCCGTACGCAACCTATTGCTACAACTAACTGGCACTATCAGCATACTGGCCATGAGTGCCTGCCTGATACTTGCCGTGCGTCCCAAAATACTCGAAACCCCGCTCGGCGGGCTGGACAAAATGTACCGCCTGCACAAATGGTTCGGCATCATTGCGCTTTCAGGCAGCATCCTGCATTGGACCAGTAAGCAATTCCCCAAATGGCTGGTAAAGCTCGGTCTGTTTGATGGCAAAAAGCCGCCGCGCCCTCCGATGCAGGAAATATTGACATTAAAAGATTGGCTGGCTACCCAACGCCACTTTGCCGAAGAAGTTGGCGAAATCGCTTTTTATGTTGCCCTCGTCCTGCTTGTCGCCGCCCTCATCAAACGTATACCCTACCGCTGGTTTGCCAAACTCCACATACTTATCGTCCCCGTTTATCTCGCGCTCGTGTGGCACACCATCGTACTGGCAAATTTTGCCTATTGGTCGCAACCGCTGGGATGGCTGCTCATCGCAGCCTTACTTGCAGGCATCGCCTGCTCGCTGATTGCCCTGTTCAAGCGCATCGGCAATCCGCAAAACGCCACCGTATCCTCCCTAAATCAAAACGGCAACCTACTTTCCCTGACCCTGAATGCCCCGAAATGGCAGGGACACCGCGCAGGTCAATTCCTCTTTTTACGTGCACACGGAGAAAGCCACCCCTTTACCATCGCCTCCGACTGGCAGCCTGATAACCAACAGCTCACTCTCATCATCAAAAGTTTAGGCGACTACACCCGCCGCCTGCCGCAACGCCTGAATGTTGGCGACACCGTGCAAATCGACGGCGCATACGGACGATTCGACTTTTCCGATGGACAAGCGCAAATCTGGGTCAGCAACGGTATCGGTTTTACCCCATTTCTCGCACGACTCAATGAACTGGCCAAACAGCCCGCCACCCAGCCGACAGACTGGTTTCATGCCGATAGAAACCTGCCTGCCGAAACGCTCGCCCACTGGCAAAATTTAGCGCAGCAAGCCAATGTCAATTTTCACTATATCCCCTCCGAAACCCAAAGGCTCACCGCCGAACATATCGGTCAAACCGTCCGCGATAGCGCAAACCGCAGCCTGTGGCTCTGCGGCAGCCGCAATTTCACTCGCAGCATCTCAGACAGCCTGAAAACACGGTCGCAACATCTGGAGTTTTTTGAATTCCGCTAAACGGTTGCAAATATAGGGCAGCGTGAAATACAGCCCTAACCTAGCCCAAACAAAACAGTCCGCACCTTCAAAACGAAGTTGTGGACTGTTTTTTGCTTTTCAGACGACCTTTACTACTTCTAAAAGGTCGTCTGAAAACCCGTCTACCCTAAAGCCTCTTTTTCAGCTACCCTTCCCCTATTATTTCTCTCCACTTCCCAAGGAGTTCCCCATGAACATCGCCATCACCGGCGCCAGCGGCAACATCGGCGGCATGGTCGCTCGTCATCTGAACACACGCGGTCTGCCGCTTATCCTGCCGCTGCGCAACCCCGCCAAAGCACCCGACCTGCCGAACTGCGAGGCGCGGCGGTTTGCCTATGGTGATTTGGAGCTTGCCAAACAGGCGTTAAACGGGGTGGACGTGCTGTTTATGGTGTCCGCCGCCGAGAGCCCGACGCGCGAGCAGGAGCATTTGACTTTGGTGCAGGCTGCTTCGGAAGCGGGCGTGAAACACATTGTCTATCTCTCTTTTGCACAGGCGGCGTTGGACAGCACCTTCACGCTGGCGCGCACCCATGCGGTTACCGAAAATGCGATCCGGCAAACAAATATGCGTTACACCTTTCTGCGCGACAATTTTTACAGCGAGATGATGGCAACGATTGCCAACGCAGACGGCATCATCGCAGGCCCTGCCGACGATGGGCGCGTTGCCTGCGTTTCGCAGCGCGATGTTGCCCAAGCGGCGGCAAACGTCATCGCCGACATCGCATGCGGCAACCACCGCCACGATAATCAAACCTACACGCTGACAGGTTCCCAATCATTAAGTTTTGCTGAAATAGCCGCTGTCTTAACCGAAATCACCGGCAAACCGTACCACTACCACAATGAAACCGTGGAAGAAGCCTTCGCCAGCCGCAAAGCTGCGTACCCTGACGCGCCCGACTGGCAGATTGAAGCATGGGTTTCCACCTACACCGCCATTGCCAAAGGCGAACTTGCCGCCGTTTCAGACGACCTGCCAAAGTTTTTGGAACGTGAGCCGCGCCGCTTTGTCGAAGTTGCAAAGGATATTTATGATGCAGCCTGAACATACTCCCTTAATCGAATTCAAAAACGTCAGCAAACGCTACGACAACCACACCGCCGTGAACGAACTGAACCTGACCATTTATCAAGGCGAGTTTTTCGTGTTGGTGGGCGGTTCGGGCAGCGGCAAATCCACCACGCTGCGCATGATTAACGCGCTGACCGAACCGACCGACGGCGATGTTTATTTCAACGGCAGGCGTATCAAAGATTACGACATCCGCGGGCTGCGCCACCGCATCGGCTATGTGCTGCAACAAATCGCCCTGTTCCCCACAATGACCGTGCGGCAGAACATCGAATTGATGCCCGATATTTTGGGCTGGGACAAACCGAAGCGCACATCGCGCGTGAACGAACTGCTCGAGCTGGTCGGTATGCCGCCCGAAACCTACCTAAACCGCTATCCGCACGAACTCTCTGGCGGCGAACAGCAGCGCATCGGCATCCTGCGCGCCATCGCCGCCAAACCCGACATCTTGTTGATGGACGAACCCTTTTCCGCCCTCGACCCGCTCGCCCGCGCCTCCCTTCAGGAAACCGTTTCCCTGATTCACAAAAAACTCGGCACCACCATCGTTTTCGTTACCCACGACATGAACGAAGCCGCCAAACTCGCCTGCCGCATCGGCGTGATGCACCAAGGCAGGCTGGTGCAGGTCGATACGCCGCAGGATATTCAAAACCATCCGGCGGATGATTATGTACGCTCCCTGTTCGGCGCGGCACAGCCGGAAAACACCGCCTCCGCTGACGAAGTCATCAATCTTTACCGCCGTTTGGACGCGGACGGTAAAGCGCGAGTAAGGGAACACTGGGCAAAAGAAGAAAACAAAGAAAAATAGAAAAAGGGTCGTCTGAAAACGTCAAAATGGTTTGAGGCAGCTTGCGATATTTGTTTGAACGCTGCCGAAGCGTCGTTTTCAGACGACCTTTTCCCAATCCGTATCCCGATATTGTTATAATCCGAGCTGTCCGGACAACCACCGATTTATATCCATATGAACACCTTCATCCTACCCGACACACGCCCTTATCCGCAGACTCCGGTTAAAAACCATTTACTGATAAACGCCTCACTGCTCGCACACGGCACGACCGCCGCAACCCGCAAGATTGCTGTGGGGCAGCTGCAAACCGAAATCCGCAGCCAGCTCCATCAAAACTACTACGTCAACCTGTCCGTCGCCATGACCATGGCACCCGATGCGGAGACCTACAACGCGCTGATGCAGAGCATCAATCAAGTCTTATCCGCCGAAAACGACGATGAAGCCCAATGGTTTGCCCTGCCGGTCGTCATCGTCGCCGGCTGCAAACAAGAGCGCACGCTGCCCCTGACGCTGCCTACCGAAGCACTGACCGCCTGCCTGTCCAACTATCCCCACTTGCGCGCTTTAACGCAAAACACCCAATGGCTGCCCTTCCTCGCCCATTCAGACGACCTGAGCGGCATCACGCCCGAACAGTGGTGGAACGCGAAACAAAACAGCGAATCCGCCGCCGCGTTCCTGCAAACCTTTGAAGACAAACTGCTGATCTGCCCCGAAGGACAGTCCGTCCACGTCGTTTACGCGCTGGGCTACGGCGACAAAAACCTGCAAACCGCCTTGGGTGTCAACCTGCAACAGGCAGGCCTGCCGCTGATGCAGGTTTGGCAGGAAAGCCTTACCGCCGCCGGCGTTACCCTCTTCACCAATCCGCTGTCCCCGAACACCCCGCTCCAAGCCCTAACCGACGGCAGCCACACCCGTCAGCGCATGGCGATGGACGTATTCGCCACCAACGCCATCCGCGCCATCCGTATGCAGAGTCCGCGCGTCGGCGTCGTCATTGCCGCAAGGGCGGGAGGGCAGATTCTGTTCGGCTTCAACGCGACCGACAGCGCGTTTGAAGTCGTCCCGCAAGTGTTCGTGTGGAACCTTTCGTCGTCCGACAACATCGCCGTCATCCAACACAACTTCCTCGACCTGATGGCGGAATGCCGCGTCGAGCATATCCGCATCCTGCACGACGTTTTGCCGGAAAATGCCGACCTGCCGACCTACGCGCAGTCCCTGTCCCTGGACGGACACAACCCATTCTTCTCCGAACACGCCTAAACCGCCTATGAAAAACCATTCCGTACTCTTCGTCTGCCTCGGCAACATCTGCCGCTCCCCCATGGCGGAATACGTTCTACGCCACCGCGCCCGCGAAGCAGGCGTAGCCCACCGCGTCCGTACCGACAGCGCTGGCACATCCGGCTGGCACGACGGCGAAAACATGCACCAAGGCACGCGCAAAACCCTCGCCGCCCACGGCATCGACCATCAAGGTTTTACCAGCAGCAAAGTGCGTTCCGAAGATTTTGATGAATTCGACTTCATCATCGCCATGGACGACAACAACCTTGCCGAACTGGAAAAAATGTTCGGCAAACACCCTGACAAAATCTTCAAACTCACCGACCTCATCCCCGAAAGCGGCTACCGCCACGTCCCCGACCCGTGGTACACCGGCGACTTTGACGAAACCTTCAGACTTGTGGACGCAGGCAGCGCCGCGCTGCTGAAAAAGCTGGGTTTGGTTTAAATCGGTTGACAGCGTTTAAAGTTGAACGCAACGCAGTAAAAAAGGTCGTCTGAAACCTCAAATTTGGGTTTCAGACGACCTTTTATTCTATCTTTATCTATGCCGGCTTATGAGGGCTGTCCGATTTTCCTGACCTTCTTAGCATGCAAACACGCAATAATAACCAAACAGGAGACAACGAAATATACACCCGAAACAAACATAAACAGCATAGACATCAAGCCTTGCCCCATATCACCGCAGCAAAGCGGCGTCGAATTGCTCCAATACAAAAACAGATAGGCGCCATTAAGAATCGATGTCGCCAAAAGAGTGGTAAGAATATATCTCTTGAAATAAAGATAAGGCAGGCATAGAAAAAATTGCACCAACAGACCAAACCCGGCAACCTCAAGCGCCTCCTTCGGTTCATTCGCCCCTAAATCAAAATATTGCGCCCAAGCATAAGACCATAAGGTCATAACGATGACAATTACAACAGCCGCGCTCAATAAAGAAAAAATCCGCTGTTGCTTGTTTTGAAATTGAAAAAACACGATACGTCCAAACCTCCTCAGAGCGGCACTTTCAAGCCCATTGATATTATAGTGAATTAAATTTAAATCAGGACAAGGCGACGAAGCCGCAGACAGTACAGATAGTACGGAACCGATTCACTTGGTGCTTCAGTACCTTAGAGAATCGTTCTCTTTGAGCTAAGGCGAGGCAACGCCGTACCAGTTTAAAGTTAATCCACTATAAGGATTCGATTTTTATTCAAAACCCTTATTCAGTCAACATGACGCCACTGATTTCAACCCGCCTTTTCAGACGACCCCTCGGTCTTTTGCATAACAACACCATCAAACCGCACTCGCCAACCCCATGCGCCTTGGTTTCCTATACAATATCGCGCAATACAAACCTACCCTACCACCATGTCCAAAAAAATCCTTATCATCACCCCGAGCTGGATCGGCGACTGCGTCATGACCCAGCCGCTTTACCGCCGCCTGCACGAACTCCATCACGGCTGCACCATAGACGCATTCGCACCCAAATGGTCGATGGCGGTGTTCGAGCGTATGCCCGAAATCAGCCGCGTCATCGAAAACCCGTTCGGACACGGCGCGTTGGAACTGAAAAAACGCTGGCGCATCGGGCGCGAACTGGGCAAACAGGGTTACGACCAAGTCATCGTCCTGCCCGGCTCGCTCAAATCCGCCCTCATCGCCTTCGCCACCGGCATCAAGCAGCGCACCGGCTACGTCGGCGAATCGCGCTATCTGCTGCTCAACGACATCCGCAAACTCGACAAAGCCGCCCTGCCCCTGATGGTCGACCGCTACACCGCCCTCGCCCATCCGACGCAGGCGGACTTCAACGGACATTCCGATAACCCGCGTTTCACCATTTCCCCTGAAAGCCGCGCCGCCGCGCTTGCCAAATACGGCTTAAACACCGACAAACCCGTTCTCGCCTTCTGTCCGGGCGCGGAATACGGCCCCGCCAAACGCTGGCCCGCGCGCCATTTCGCCGAACTCGGCCGCCGCTATCTGGCGGAAGGCTGGCAGGTTTGGCTGTTCGGCTCGCAAAAAGATTTCGACATCGCCGAAGAAATCAACCGACTTTCAGACGACCTCTGCACCAACCTTTGCGGCAAAACCAATCTTTCCGAAGCGATTGACCTGCTCTCCTGTGCCGACACGGTCGTCTGCAACGACAGCGGCCTGATGCACCTCGCCGCCGCCCTCGACCGCAAACTCGTCGCCGCCTACGGCTCGTCCAGCCCCAACCACACCCCGCCCTTGAGCCCAAAAGCCAAAATCGTCAGTCTGCACCTCGAATGCTCGCCCTGCTTCAAACGAGAATGCCCGTTGGGACACACCGACTGCCTGAACAAACTCACGCCGGACATGGTTCAAAAAGCGGCGGAGGAATTGGCGCAAACGGAATCCGAATAAGCCATCAACCGAAAAATTCTAAATCCGCAACAAAATCATACGACAAAAGGTCGTCTGAAACCTTATTCCGGTTTTCAGACGACCTTTCAGATGCTCAAAATCTGGGTATTTAATCTTGCAACGCGGCGGCGATTTCGTTGCGCAGTTTGTTTAAAAACCTGCCGTGGCGCACCCATTGGGCGGCGGTTTCATGGTCTTTCCCGGCAAAGGCCGTCCGCAAATCTTGATACAGTTTGTCTTGTTCGCAGCTGATTTCTTGGTCTAACGCGCGCAGGGCTTCGTTGTTTTGCGCCATTTGCGCATCCATCAGCGTTTCGCGCCATTCCATTTGCTGCATGAGAAATTCAGGAGCAAAAGAGGTATGCTCCGGCGCGTCGGCGTCTATGCCCAACGTTTTCAGCAGATACGCGGCGCGGTCGATAGGGTTTTTCAAGGTACGGTAGGCATCGTTGATGGTGGAAGACATCATCACTGCCTGCTTTTGCTCGAAGGCGGAGGCTGAAGCGAATTTATCGGGATGGAAACGGGCAGCCAAGGCGCGGTAGGTTTGCTCCAAGCTTTCGGCGTCGATATCGAAAGCGGGTTCAAGCTGGAAGAGTGTGAAATATTGGGACATGGCGGGATAATTAATGTGAAATTTTCGGCAGAAACCTGATTTTGCCTTATAATCCACTGATTCTTAACCAAAAGGACTGAATATGAGCAGTAAAGTGCAACACAATAAAGGCAAAATACGCGACAATGCCTTAAAAGCCTTAGTGAAATCCGATTTGTTCCGACACAAGGTGGAACGGAAAAGAAAAGGCAAAGGCAGCTACAACAGGCAGGAAGCGAAAAAATGGCGGGACGGTTTTGATACTGTCCCGCCATTTTTATGTCTTAAACGTGGAAGCTCTCGCCGCAGCCGCAAGAGTCTTTGACATTCGGGTTTTCGAATTTGAAACCTTCCTGCAAGCCTTCTTTGGTGTAATCGACTTGCGTGCCGTCCAGATAAACCAAGCTTTTCGGGTCGATATAAACGCGCGCGCCGTGTTCTTCGAAAACCAAGTCGTCCTCGTTCGCTTCATCGACAAATTCAAGGTTGTATGCCATGCCCGAGCAGCCGCTAGTTTTCACACCCAAGCGCACGCCCAAGCCTTTGCCGCGTTTGGTCAAGTAGTTGTTGATGTATTTGGCTGCGTTTTCTGTGATGGTAATCATGCTTCTTTCCTTATTTCGCAATCATTGTTTTACCTACTTTCATTTTCAGACGACCTCTTGCCTTTCAGGTCGTCTGAAAACGCTGTTTTGCCCACGCTATCGCGGCAGAAACGGCGGCTTTTGCCTGCGGACTGTTTTTCCAACAGGTCGAGCCGGTCAATTTTGCGCCCTGTTCCAAAACATCGTCCAAATCCGCTGCCGCCAGCGTGGCAACATCATCCAAACCCATTTGCTGCAAACGCTGCAATACGGTTTTACCTATGCCTTTGACGGCAAGCAGGGATTGGGCTTCTTCATCGGTAAAAGGCATTTCGTCTCCTTCGATTTTGCAGACGTATCGACTAAATATAAGCCTACGGCTTATCGCCCTCTCTCTAACCCTCTCCCGCGGGGAGAGGGAATAGATTGGCAGGCAGTCCCAAATTTGGCGGCAACTTCAAAAGGATTAGGTTTCTGTGTCCTTACCCTCTTCTTCACAAGAAAAGGCATGCCGTCTCTTTTGATTTTGCAGACGTATCGACTAAATATAAGTCTGCGGCTTATTGCCCTCTCCCTAACCCTCTCCCGCAGGGAGAGGGGATAGATTGGTAGGCAGTCCCAAATTTGGCGGCAACTTCAAAAGGATTAAGTTTCTGTATCCTTACTCTCTTCTTTACAAGAAAAGGCATGCCGTTTCTTTTGATTTTGCAGGCATATCGACTAAATATAAGCCTATGGCTTATCGCCCTCTCCCACGGGGAGAGGGGATAGATTGGCAGGCAGTCCCAAATTTGGCGGCAACTTCAAAAG
>CALDNV010000365.1:0-12655 GCA_937914605.1 uncultured Neisseria sp. | reverse complement strand
AACCACTGGTACCCTAGTGTTGCACTTGAAATCCGAATCCAAGGTCGTCTGAAAACCATACAAGCCTTACAGCAACACTTTCTCCACGCCGCCGTTGTTGGCTTTTTTCACAAACTCGTCCAGCCAATTTTCGCCGAGGATGTGTTTCGCCATTTCGATGACGATATAGTCGGCGGGCATGTCGTTGTCGTCGGCGTAGCGGCTCAGTCCTTGCAGGCAGGCGGGGCAGGAGGTGAGCATTTTGACGGGTTCGCCCTGCGGTAGCTCTTTGAGGTTTTTCTCGATTTCTTCCTGTTTGCGGAATTTGACTTGGGTGGCGATGTCGGGGCGTTTGACGGCAAACATGCCGGATTCGCCGCAGCAGCGGTCGCTTAAGACGACTTTTTGCCCCATGAGGCTGCTTGCCATTTGGGTGGCGTTCATGGTTTTGATGGGTGTGTGGCAAGGGTCGTGGTAGAGGTATTGCTGACCTTTCACGCCGTTTAGCTGCACGCCTTTTTCGAGCAGGTATTCGTGGATGTCGATGATGCGGCAGCCGGGGAAAATTTCTTCGAAGCGGTATTTTTCGAGCTGGTCGTAGCAGGTGCCGCAACTGACGACGACGGTTTTGATGTCGAGGTAGTTGAGGGTGTTTGCCATGCGGTGGAAGGCGACGCGGTTGTTGGTGCTCATTTGTTCGGCTTTTGCCTTGTTGCCGCCCGCGTCCTGCGGATAGCCGCAACACATATAGCCGGGCGGCAGGACGGTTTGTACGCCGACGTGCCAGAGCATGGCTTGGACGGCGAGTCCGATTTGGCTGAACAGGCGTTCGGAGCCACAGCCGGGAAAGTAGAACACGGCTTCGGCATCTTCGGGCGCGGCGGGGTTGCGGATGATGGGGATGCTTTTGTCGTCTTCTATGCCGAGCATGGAGCGCGGTGTTTTGGCGGGCACGCTTTTGGGCAAAGGACGGTTGATGAAGTGGATGATTTGTTCTTTGACCGGTGCGGTGCCGACGGTGGCTTTGGGTTCGGCTTTTTGTTTTTTGGTGCCGACGGGCAGGAGTTTGCCGATTTTGTAGGCGAAATTCTGCGCGGGGAAGCCGGTCTGTATCATGGCGGCACGCAGGGCTTTGATGGTTTTCGGGCCGGTGGCGTTCAAAAACGCCATGCCCATTGATGCGGCGGGTGCGAAGCGTTTGTGGCCGGAATCGGCAAGGTAGTTGCGGATGGCTACGGTAACGTCGCCGAAGTCGATGTTGACGGGGCAGGGTTTGACGCAGCGGTGGCACACGGTGCAGTGGTCGCCGATGTCCATGAGTTCTTCAAAGTGTTTGATGGAAACGCCGCGGCGGGTTTGTTCTTCGTATAAGAAGGCTTCGGTCAGCAGCCCCACGCCGAGGATTTTGTTGCGCGGGCTGTACAGCAGGTTGGCGCGCGGAACGTGGGTGGAGCAGACGGGTTTGCATTTGCCGCAGCGCAGGCAGTCTTTGACGGAATCGGCGATGGTGCCGAGGTCTGATTTCTCCATAATCAGCGATTCTGCGCCCAACAGCTCGAAGGACGGCGTGTAGGCGTTGCGTAAATCCGAGCCTTTCATCAGTTTGTGACGGTTGAAGGTGTGCTTGGGATCGACTTGGTTTTTGTAGTCCCAAAACGGTTGCAAATCTTCATCGGTCAGAAATTCGAGCTTGGTGATGCCGATGCCGTGTTCGCCCGAAATCACGCCGCCGAGCGAGCGGGCGAGCTTCATGATGCGTTCGACCGAACGATAGGCCGTCTGAAGCATTTGGGCGTCGTCTGAATTGACGGGGATGTTGGTGTGGACATTGCCGTCGCCGGCGTGCATGTGCAGGGCGACGAAGACTCTGCCGCGCACGGTTTTGGCGTGGATTTTGCCCAAACCTTCGATGATTTTGGTGTCGGTTTTGCCGCTGAAGATTTCGGCGAGCGGCTTCATTACGTCTTCTTTGACGGACACGCGCAGGCGGAAATCGCGGAATGCGGTGAAACAGCTCTCGTTGTCTTTGGCTTCGGGCGCGGCATGGACGGCTGCGCCGTAGCGGGCTTTGTAGTCGGCAAGCGGCGTATCGAGATGGGCGAGCAACCAGTCCCAACGTTCTTTGACGGCGGAAACGTGGGCAAGGGCGTGTTTGCCGCGTTCGCCCAAAAGTTCGGCAGTCGGCAGGTCCGTGCCCATTTTGTCGATGGGGAGTTTGCCCGAAAGATATTGCTCCAATGCAGCGCACAGGGTGAGTTTGTTTTGGATGGAAAGCTCGATGTTGATGCGTTCGATACCGTCCGAATACTCGCCCAGCCGCTCCAGCGGAATCACCACGTCTTCGTTGATTTTAAAGGCGTTGGTGTGCTTGGCGATGGCGGCGGTGCGGCTGCGGTCGAGCCAGAAGGTTTTGCGCGCCTCGGGCGACACGGCGATAAAGCCTTCGCCGTCGCGGGCGCGGGCAAGTTCGCAGATGTGTTCGGCGGCTGCCTCTACGGCGGCTTCGTCGTCTGAAACCACGTCCGCCAGCAAAACCATTTTCGGCCGCCCCTTGCCCGCCGCTTTGGTGGCGTAGCCGACGGCGCGGACATAACGCCAGTCCAAATGTTCCAAACCCGCCAGCCGCACGCTGTCGTGGGCGAGCAGGAAGTCGCGGATTTCGACGATAGAAGGCGTGGCGGTGGCGACCGTGCCGAAAAACTCCATACACACGGTACGCGTGTATTTCGGCATTTTATGCAACACGAAGGCGACGCTGGTGATGATGCCGTCCGTGCCTTCTTTCTGCACGCCGGGCAGGCCGCTCAAAAATTTGTCGGTAACGTCTTTGCCCAAACCGACTTTGCGGAATTTGTGGCCGGGGATTTCCAAGCGTTCGGTTTTAACGACATTGAGGCCGTCTGAATCCAGCGTGTGAACGTCGAACACGGCGGTTTCTTCGTCGTGGATTTTACCGAAATTGTGGCGCACGCGTTCGATGCGCAGCCATTCGCCCCGCGGGTTGACCATCTGCCAGTAGGCGAGGTTGTCCAACGCCGTCCCCCACAGCACGGCTTTTTTACCGCCCGCGTTCATCGCCACATTGCCGCCCACGCAGGATGCATCGGCAGAAGTCGGATCGACGGCGAACACCAAACCCGCCTGATGCGCGGTTTCTTCCACCCGCCGCGTTACCACACCCGCGCCGCAATGAATAATCGGATGTTTGCCGTCCAAACCCGCCAGTTCGACAAACTCGACGCCGCGATGCTTGTCCAGTTTTTCCGTATTGATGACCGCGCTCATCGCATCCAAAGGCACGGCACCGCCGGTATAACCCGTGCCGCCGCCGCGCGGGATAATGACCAAATCCAGCTCGATTAAGGCGCGCACCAAAGGCGCGACTTCCGCCTCCGTGTCGGGATTGACGACGACAAACGGATATTCGACACGCCAGTCGGTCGCATCGGTAACGTGCGTTACCCGCGCCAGCCCGTCAAACATGATATTGTGCGGCTTGGTGATTTTGCTCAAACGTTCCAGAATCTGCCGCCGCTTTTGGCGCGTTTCGTCAAAGCTGCCGTCAAAACGTTCGACCGCCTTTTCCGCCGCAGCGACCAATACATCGACTTGTGGATTGTCGTCGCGGCGTTTGCGGATTTCGTTCAAACGGTGGCGCATTTCCCGCACCAGCGCGGCACGGCGTTTCGGGTGCTCCAGCAAATCATCAACCAGATACGGATTGCGCACGACCACCCAAATATCGCCCAACACTTCAAACAGCATCCGCGCCGAACGCCCCGTCCTGCGCTGTCCGCGCAAGTCCTGCAGAATCTGCCAAGCCTCGTCGCCCAACAGGCGGATGACGATTTCGCGGTCGGTGTAGGAAGTATAGTTGTAGGGAATTTCCCGAATACGCTGCGGGGCGGTAGTCGTGGTCATGGTGGCGGTGTGTCCGTATGATTATTGGTACGGCGAAACTGCGGAAAGCTGCGGCATGATTTCGCCGTATTTTTATGAAAAGGTCGTCTGAAAGTGCATCTTCAACGAAGTTAAAATGATTTTCAAAACAATCAGAACAACTCGTTGGAAAAGCGATAATGTAGTTTAAATTCCGATGTTTTTCAACGGAAAAGGAGAAAAATGTTTCAATGGGAATAATTTTCAAAAAGGCAGATATTGTTGACAATTTAAAGGTAAAAAGACTTTTCAGACGACCTTTGACGCCGCCGCGCTTGAGTTTTCCCGTAAAACAGTTATAATGCCACTCTCTTACGGCGGGTCTCCCCGCATGGTAATTCGGAACACCGGGTCAGGGGCGGAAGCCAGCAGCCCACTCCGATGCGTCAGTGCCGGGGGTCTGGCTCGCCACCCTATTAAAAAACACCGAAGATGGATTGGTCTTCGGTGTTTTTGCTTTTGCAGAATCCGGGATTGGAAAAGGTCGTCTGAAAATCTATTGAATGCACCTACTCGAATAACGGCAAGGCATTGCATCCGTTTGTAACGGTAAGGCAACATCAAGCAGCTTTCTCGTTGGCGCGCCCTAAATAAATGGCGATCAGGGTCAACACGGCGCCGCTCCATTGGAGGGCGTTAATCGGTTTATCCAACCAAAAATAGTCTATCAGCAAGGCGGCGACGGGTTCGGAGAGCAACAGCAGTCCGGTCAGCGAGAATGACAATAAGGGAATGGCGTAGGCTATCATGCCCCATGCGAAACACTGCATCACTGCGCCGTAAATCAGTACCAACCCGATATCGCGCATGGTGGCGGGATAGAGGGCGTGGCTGTCAAACAGTATGGACGGGATGATGAGGGATAACGCGCCGCCAAAGCTCAAAATCATCATCATGGGGAACAGGGAGGTTTTCTCGATTTGGTGGGTTTTGTGGATACACACCATAGACAATGCGAGCATCCCGCCCGAAGTGATGCCGCTGATAAAGCCCCAGACGGCGTTACTGTTGTGTCCGAACTCAGGGCTGCCGATAAGGGCGACGCCGCTGATGGCGAGAATGAGGCTGAACATTTGCGGTTTGCTCAAGCGTTCGCCGAAAAAGAAGAAACCGATGGCGGAGAGGAAAAATATCTGCAAGCTGTTGAGCAAGGTGGAAATACCGGGGCCGACGGCATGTATGCTTTCGTGCCACAGCGACAGGTCAAATGCCAGAAACACGCCGGAGAGCATGGCGGTGTAGATGGCTTTTCTGCTTTTGGGCAGCTTTTGCCCAAAGAGGCGCGACAGCAGCCAGAAAATCACCGCCGCTATCGCCAGCCGCCAAAATGCGATGGCGTAAGAGCCGATTTCGACAAACTTGACAATCAAGCTGCCTAATCCGAAAACGACGCAGCCGACGACCAGCAAAGGGGCGGCATGCGAATGATGCGGCTTATTCATAACGTTCTCTATTCTCTTTGTTTTATAAGGCGGATTTGAAATCCGTCGGTTTTATGGGTATTGCCATGCAGCCGGTTTGCAGAAAGGTCGTCTGAAAACCTGCAACATACTTTTCAGACGACCTTTTTACCTTCTTTTCACATCAATCCTGCATCAGCCAATATTGCAGGCCGATTAGGGTTTTGCCGTCTTTGATTTCGTTGTTTGCCAAAGCAGCGCGGGCTTCTTCCTTGCTCATCAGGACGGTTTCGGTGATTTCGTCTTCGTCGTTGCTCAGGGTGCTGCCGAGGCGCACGCCTTCTGCTTGGTAAAAGTACATTTTTTCGTCGCAGAAGCCGATGGCGGTGTAGAAGCTGCTGATGAGTTTGACGCGGTCGGCGGTGTACGGAGTTTCTTCCGCCAGCTCGCGCAGGGCGCATTCGGCGGGGTCTTCGCCTGCATCGAGTTTGCCGGCGGGCAGCTCGAGCGTGGCAGCGTCTGCGGCGTAACGCCATTGGCGCACGAGTACGGCTTTTCCCTCTTCGGTAACTGCTAAAACGCAGGCCGCGCCGGGATGGCGGATGACGATGCGCTGGCTTTCGTTGCCGTTGGGCAGGCGGACTTTGTCGCGGTTGATGGTAACAAATGAGCCTTGATAAATCGGCTCGCTGCTAAGTTTGGTTTCTTTCAAATCCATTTGCGTGTTCTCTTTGTAAAGTTTGATACGGGGTCGTCTGAAAATGGGGAATGGGTTTTAACTTCGTTGAAGCCGCGCTTTCAGACGACCTCTTGAGTCATGAAAAGGCTCGTCTGAAAGGGAGCGAATCAGGTTTCGCTAAACCGTTTGTGCTGCTTTAAACCCTGCTGCGTTCAATTTCAATGCCGACTTCTTTGACATCGGGCAGGATGCCGGGTTTGATGATTCTGACGCGTACACTCAACGCGCTGAAATTGTCGAGAATCAGCTTGGCGATGTGTTCCGCCAATGATTCGAGCAAAAGGAAACTTTGTTCGGCAAGGCTTGCCCTGACGGCTTCGCAGACTTCGCCGTAGTGGACGGTATTGCCGATGTGGTCGTCTTGGCCGCTTTGTTCGGGGATGCCGATGTCCAAATCCAAAATCAGGGTTTGGGGGCGTTCGCGTTCCCAGTCGTACACGCCGATTAAGGTGTCCGCCTTCATGCCGCGTAAAAAGATTTTGTCCATTTGCCTGCCTGTTTTTTTGATAAAATGAGCGTCCCATTTTAAGTAAAGCATCTGAAATGTTCAATGTATCCGCCGTTATCGCGGCTTATTTAATCGGTTCGCTGTCGTTTGCCGTCATTGTTTCCAAATATTACGGCATGGACGATCCGCGCACTTACGGCTCGGGCAACCCTGGCGCGACCAATGTTTTGCGCAGCGGCAAGAAAAAAGCGGCGGCGCTGACTTTGCTGGGCGACGCGCTCAAAGGTTTGGTGGCGGTGATTTTGGCACGCTGTCTGCAAGATGCTTTGAATCTGTCGGACATCGCCATAGCCGCAGTTGCCGTAGCTGCACTGGTCGGACATATGTGGCCGCTGTTTTTCGGCTTTAAAGGCGGCAAGGGTGTGGCAACTGCTTTGGGCGTATTGCTGGCGCTTTCTCCCGCAATGGCTTTGGTTTGCGCGGCGATTTGGCTGGTGATGGCGTTCGGCTTTAAAGTGTCCTCGCTCGCCGCACTCGCTGCCACCGTAGCCGCGCCACTCGTCGCCTTTTGGCTGATGCCTTACCCTTCTTGGGCTTGGGCGACCGTCGTCATCGCCGTGCTGGTGTTGTACCGCCATAAAAGCAATATCCAAAACCTGCTTCAAGGCAAAGAAGGCAAAATCGGAGACAAGGCGGACAAACCTTAAACCTGATTTTATTTTTCAGACGACCTGTCCGATTGCGGAATGAACCAAGGTCGTCTGAAAACCTTTCAATCTACGCTGCGGCATGCCCTTAACCTGCCGGCAGGTATCGAAAACCGATTTAATCCATTATAATCAAGCTCTTTTGTTTCACAGCCGAACTTCCATGCCGAAACGCTCGTTCAAAACCGTCCTGACCGCCTTTACTTTGGCCGCGCTGTCTGCCTGCTCGCTGGTCAAGTATCAGCCTGTCGCCACCATCAATAAAATTGATATGAACCAAGGCTATCGTTTTGAAACCAGCCAGTTTCGGCGCGAAGAAGACGACACCTTCATCATCCTGATGCTCTCCGGCGGCGGCACGCGCGCGGCGGCGTTGGGCTACGGCGTGTTGGAACAGCTTCAGCAGCAAAAAGTTACCATCGGCGGCAAAAGCAAATCGCTGATGTCCAATGTCGATTTGGTGGTCGGCGTATCCGGCGGCTCCGTCCTCGCCGCCTACTTCGCGCTCAAAGGCGAAGAAACCATCCCCATGTTTTACAAGCGTTTCCTTCACCAAAACTTCCAACGCCAAGTCGTCAAACAAGCCTTCTCCATGACCAACCTGCCCCGCCTTGCCTCGCCCGAATACGGACGCGGCGACCTCTTGCAGGAGCAGTTTGAAAACCACCTTTTCGGTAAAGCCACCTTCCGCGATTTGGAAAAATACGGCAAAGGCCCGTTCGCCATCATTTCCGCCACCGACATGGGCGCGGGCGAACGCCTGAACTTCACGCAAGAATACTTCGACCCCATGTGTCTCGACTTGGGCGGTTTGCGCCTTGCCCGCGCCGTTGCCACCTCTAGCTCCGTGCCTATGGTGTTCGCTCCGATTACCCTCAACAACAACGGCGGCAACTGCGGCTACATCCTGCCGCCGCAGCTGCAAATGACCGGCCTTGAGTCCCAAAAGCAGCAAAACGCCACTTATCAAGAGTTTAAAAACAGGTTCAACAAATACAGCGACAGCAAAACCCGCCCTTACATCCACCTGATAGACGGCGGGCTGACCGACAACCTCGGCATGCGCAGCCTTTTGGACATGACCGAAATCTATCCCGACAAAGTGTTGGAACAACAAATCCGCAGCCGCAACCTGCGCCACATCGTCGTCATCAGCGTCAACGCCCAAAACCAAATCAGCAGCAATATGGACAAAACCGCAGCCGTACCCGGATTCCGCGACGTCGTTACCGCCATCGTCAACATCCCCATCGACCAATACACCCAAGAATCCCTGCGCCGCTTCCGCGCCTTTGTCGATCAACGTAACGAAGCCAACCAACAAAGCGGCGACGGAATCAGCTTCTCCTTCGTCAGCCTCAACCTCAAAGACCTGCCGCCGTCCGCGTTGCGTGACAAAGTGTTAAACATTCCCACCAGCTTCTACCTCCCGCCCGAAGACGTGGACAACCTGCGAACCGCCGCAGCCGAGCTGATGAAACAGTCCCAAGACTACCAAAAACTGCTGCAAGAATTTGCCGCACACCCCAACCCCGAAACCATCTTCGCCGAGCCGCCGCCACCCGATCCCAAAGACGGCAAAGCAGCCAAAAAACAAAACAAACCCATCGAATAACCATACCACAACCATTTTCAGACGACCCATAAAACCCAAGAGGTCGTCTGAAACACCAAAACGGAACACCCCAATCATGAACGACAAAAACAGCCCCATCGTTACCGACATCAACCGCCCCGTCCTCGTCCCGCCCGGCGGCAATAAAAAAGTCCTCTTGCATTCCTGCTGCGCCCCGTGCAGCGGCGAAGTGATGGAAGCCATGCTCGCCAGCGGCATCGACTACACCATCTACTTCTACAACCCCAACATCCACCCGCTCAAAGAATACATGTTGCGCAAAGAAGAAAACATGCGCTTCGCCGACAAATTCGGCATCCCCTTCATCGACAAAGACGACGACTACGAAAACGACCGCAAAGAATGGTTTGCCAAAGCCAAAGGCATGGAATTCGAACCCGAACGCGGCATCCGCTGCACCATGTGTTTCGACATGCGTTTCGAAAAAGCCGCCCAATACGCCCACGAAAACGGCTTCCCCGTCTTCACCAGCTCGCTGGGCATTTCCCGCTGGAAAAACATGGCGCAAATCAACGACTGCGGCCACCGCGCCGCCGCACCCTACGACGACGTCGTCTATTGGGATTTCAACTGGCGCAAAGGCGGCGGCAGCGCGCGCATGATCGAAATCAGCAAACGCGAACACTTCTACCAACAAGAATACTGCGGCTGCGCCTACTCCCTGCGCGACTCCAACGCCCACCGCAAATCGCAAGGCCGCATCCCCATCAAACTCGGCGTACTGTATTACGGCGACGAATCCACACAATACGAACCCTCGCCTGACGAACAGACAGCCAAAATCGTTGTGGACAAATAATTGATATCGGTTTTATATGAAGAAAAAGGTCGTCTGAAAGATTTTCAGACGACCTTTTCAGCATTTACCCATTCAAAAAAAGTAACACCCGCCCGTCTAACCGTGTTCTAATAATGCTTTACATTTACGCTGAACGAGAGAAAAGCCATGACCGCACCTCAAACGCCCGTTATCCGCTCCCTGCTCGACACCGACCTGTACAAGTTCACCATGCTTCAGGTGATACTGCACCAATTCCCCCAAACCCACAGCCTTTACGAGTTCCGCTGTCGCAACAAAGACATGGTTTACCCGCTTGCCGACATCCAAAGCGACTTGGAACGAGAACTCGACGCGCTCTGCCAACTGCGCTTTACCCACGACGAACTCGATTACCTGCGCAGCCTGCGCTTCATCAAAAGCGACTTTGTCGATTATCTCGAACTCTTCCAACTCCAACGCCGCTTCGTCAAAGTCAGCCCCGACAATGAAGGTCGTCTGAACATCCGCATCGAAGGCCCTATGATTCAGGCGATGTTCTTTGAAATCTTCATCCTCGCCATCGTCAACGAACTCTACTTCCGCCGTCTCGAAACCCCCGCCGTCATTGAAGAAGGCGAACGCCGCCTCCAAGCTAAAGCGCAACGCCTCAAAGAAATCTCCGCCGCGCAAAACCCCGATGATCCGCCGTTCCTCATCTCCGACTTCGGCACCCGCCGCCGCTACACCCGCGACTGGCAGGAACACGTCATCCGCACCCTGCTTGAAGCCGCCCCCGACATCGTGCGCGGTACCAGCAACGTTTATCTCGCCAAAAAAATCGGCATCACCCCCATCGGCACAATGGCGCACGAGTTCCTCCAAGCCTTCCAAGCCCTTGACGTGCGCCTGCGCAATTTCCAAAAAGCCGCCCTCGAAAGCTGGGTACACGAATACCGCGGCGACCTCGGCATCGCGCTGACCGACGTGGTCGGCATGGATGCCTTCCTGCGCGACTTCGACCTCTATTTCGCCAAACTCTTCGACGGTCTGCGCCACGACAGCGGCGACCCTTATGTATGGGGCGACAAAGCGCACGCCCACTACAAAAAACTCAAAATCGACAGCCGCACCAAAATGCTGACCTTCTCCGACGGGCTGGACATCGAACGCTCGTGGGCGTTGCACCAATATTTCAAAGACCGTTTCAAAACCAGCTTCGGTATCGGCACCAACCTCACCAACGACATGGGCCATACCCCGCTGAACATCGTTTTGAAACTCGTTGAGTGCAACGGTCAGTCCGTCGCCAAACTCTCCGACTCCCCGGGCAAAACCATGACTACCAACAACACCTTCCTCGCCTACCTGCGTCAGGTATTTGACGTTCCCGAGCCGAAGGCGGAGGATTGATTAACTGAAAACGGCAAGAGGTCGTCTGAAAACCTTGGTTTTAGGTTTTCAGACGACCTTTTTATCAGACAAATTGACAACAAAACCATCCATGTCAAGCCGCAATCCGCCCTATCCCGATATAAGGCTGTTGTCGTTTATGCAACCATTTCATCTTGGTCATGATGTCGCCTTTAAAATTCATTTCAGATAAGTCTATTAAGGAGTAGAATAGAGACCGTTTTATTTTGTTATGTTTTGAAAGTATATTTAAATGTCCGCACCTCAATTCGATGTCGCCGTGATCGGCGCAGGTCCTGCAGGCTCGGTAGCATCCGCCCTGCTTCACAAAAAAGGTTATAAAGTCTGCGTATTGGAAAAACAGCACTTTCCACGCTTCGTCATCGGCGAAAGCCTGCTGCCGCACTGCATGGAAATGCTTGAAGAAGCCGGTTTTGCCGACGCCGTACACGCCGAACCCAGCTTTCAGTTTAAAAACGGCGCGGCGTTTTCATGGGGCAGCCGTTATACCGAATTTGATTTCACCGAAAAATTTTCAGACGGCCCCGGCACGGTTTATCAAGTGCGCCGTGGGATTTTCGACAAAATCCTGATTGACGAAGCCGCCAAGCAAGGTGTGGAAGTACGTTTCGGACACGGCGTAACCGCGTTCGACAACAGCGGCGACCTTGCCCGTTTGAGCGTGGAAGCCGACACGGGCGAAAGCTACGAGCTGACCGCGAAATTCGTATTGGATGCCAGCGGCTACGGCCGCGTGCTGCCGCGCCTGCTGGACTTGGAAACGCCGTCGCACCTGCCGCCGCGCCAAGCGCACTTCACCCACATCGACGACAACATCACCAACCCGAAATTCGACCGCAGCAAAATCCTGATTACCACCCACCCGCAACACCGCGACGTGTGGATTTGGCTGATTCCCTTCGGCGACAACCGCTGCTCCATCGGCGTGGTCGGCACACCCGACGTACTCGCGGGCGAATCGGAAACGGTGTTGAAAAAATTTGTCTACGAATGCCCGATGTTGAAAGAAATTCTGGACAAAGCCGTCTGGGAAAACGACTTCCCGTTCCGCTCCATCCAAGGCTATTCCGCCAACGTAAAATCGCTGCACGGCAAGCATTTCGCGCTGTTGGGCAATGCCGCCGAGTTCCTCGACCCCGTGTTCTCATCAGGCGTCACCATCGCGCTGCACTCCGCCAAACTCGCCGCCGACCTGTTGGCAAAACAGCTTGAAGGCAACGCGGTGGACTGGGATGCCGAATTTGCCAAACCGCTGATGATCGGCGTGAACGCGTTCCGCACTTACGTCGACGGCTGGTACGATTTCCGCTTCCAAAACGTCGTATACGCGCCCAACCGCAGCCCTGAAATCAGCCGCATGATTTCTTCCATTTTGGCAGGCTACGCATGGGATACCGAGAATCCGTTCGTGGCAAAATCCGAACAACGCCTGTCCACGCTGGCGGCTTTGGTCGGCGATCTGCAAATCGAATAAGGGGCAGCCGACGCCCTTTCATAACCGCTTCCGCCCCGGTACGCCAATCGTTATCCACCGGGGCAAGCTGTTTTATAGTGGATTAACTAAATCAGGACAAGGCGATGAAGCCGCAGACAGTACAGATAGTACGGAACCGATT